>JBHEPQ010000056.1:0-23905 GCA_046260215.1 Chromatocurvus sp. | reverse complement strand
CTGCCTTACAGGAGCAGTACTGGCCACGCTTTTCCGGTGACCGGCTGCCGGGGGAACCTGTCGCGACCTGCCTGGCGCTCGCCGACCGACTCGATACGCTGGTCGGAATTTTTGGCATCGGTCAGCCACCCACCGGGTCGCGGGATCCCTATGGCCTGAGACGCGCCTCGCTCGCCGTGCTGCGTATCCTGGTAGATAAGGGCATCGATATCGACCTGCGGGTTTGCCTGCAGCTGGCGCGGGACCAATATGCCCCCGACGTTCTCAGTGGCGAGGGCATTGAGCCGGTGCTCGATTACATGCTCGAGCGGTTCCGTGCCTGGTTCGAGGACGAGGGTATTCCCACCGCACATGTTCGCGCCGTGGCTGCCCTCGGGCTGTCAAGACCTCTGGATTTCCAGCAGCGGGTACATGCTGTGCACCGCTTCAGCGGCCTGCCGGAATCCGCCGCCCTTGCCGCCGCCAACAAACGGGTTGCCAACATACTGGGCAAGCTGGACAACGAACACGCCTTCTCGGCCGTGGACCCGGCGCGATTCGTGGAGCCTGAAGAACAAGCGCTTTGGCAATCCCTCGAGCGTCTCCGCGAAATCACCGGACGCCACCTCAGGGATGGCGCCTATACCGAGGCGCTTGCCGAGCTGGCAGCACTGCAAGAGCCGGTGGATACGTTCTTCGACCGGGTCATGGTGAATGTCGACGACGAATCGCTGCGCGGCAATCGCCTGAATCTGCTGCACGAACTCCGACTTTTGTTCCTGCGGGTCGCCGATATTTCACAACTGGTGGTATCCCGCTGATACGGATACGCTCTGCGTATGCCCGCGCTCGATCCATCACTCTACCCGCTGATCGCCACCTGCCTGCTGGCGGGCGCGATTGCCGGGGTTCTGTTCTGCCTTGCCCTCATCTGGCCAAGACTGCGTCGCCTCGACACGCTGGAGCAGCGGCACGTCGATCTGTCCAGCCAGCTTGCGGGAAGCCAGGCCACGCTTGAGGAGCGCGAAAGACGCTACCGGGAACAGGTCAGGTTTCTGCGCGACAGCCGGGAACAGCTGACGCGGGAGTTCGAAAATCTCGCCAACCGGATCTTCGACGATAAGGGACGGCGCTTCAATGCCAGCAGCCGGGAGTCACTCGACGCACTCCTGCAGCCGTTTCGCGAACAGATCAGCAGCTTTCAGACCCGGGTCAATGAAGTGCACTCGGAAGCGCTCAGGGGCAACACCCTTCTCGAGAGCGAAATTCGCAAGGTACTGGACGTCGGGCTGCAGATGAATGTGCAGGCGGGCAACCTGACCGAGGCGCTGAAGGGTGACAACAAGGTCATGGGCAACTGGGGTGAAGCCCAGCTGGAACGCACGCTGGAACTCTCCGGCCTGTTGCCCGGCGATCACTACGAGAGTCAGAAGGCTTTTACGGATCACGAGGGCCGTCGACGCCTGCCGGACTTCCTGGTTCGGCTACCGGGTGACAAACACCTGGTCATCGACAGCAAAGTGTCTCTGCTGGATTACAGTCGCGCCGTTTCCGCGACCGACGATACTGAACGTGAGGAAGCACTCACTTCGCATGCAAAGTCAGTAAAGCGGCATATCGATGAACTGACAGACAAAGACTACGGCAATCTTCCCGACCTGGGCAGTCCCAGCTTTGTGCTGATGTTCATGCCGGTGGAGCCCGCCTACATCGAGGCGCTGAAAGCGGATCGGGAGCTGTTTGACTACGGCTATCGCCACAACGTGGTGCTGGTCTCACACACCACCCTGATGCCAGTGCTGCGCACCGTCGCCAATCTGTGGATGGTTGATCGCAGCCATCGCGAGGTTCGGGAAATTGCCGACGCTGCGGGCGATATCTACAACCAGGTGAGCACACTGTCGGAACGATTATCGGGACTTGGAAAATCACTGGCCGCAACCAGCAACCACTACAACAGCGCAGTGACTGCCCTGGTCGGAAAACAGGGCCTGCACGGCAAGGTCGATCGTTTCAAGAGTCTGTCGGCACGCGCCAGCAAAACCCTTCCCGATATGGAGCCACTGAACCTGGATAACGAGAGTGACCGGGTTGACCTCGCCATGCAGGCACGACGCATCGTGAGCGAAGAGGGCGAAGAGGGCGAAGAGGGCGATTCCGCGGCAGATTGATCGTCAAGTCCACCGCAATGCGCAACTCATACACCCCAGAAACCTGGAACTCCATGCCGCCAGAAGGGCAACGAGGTCGGGCTCAGGCCCTCCAGCGCGCATGCTTACTCAAACAGGCAGATGCGGACCGGCAATTCAGCGTGGGCTGTGGGCCAGGCGGTAAGTTCGGTAACGCTCAGCCGCAGCACAAGCGCAGTGGACCGCGTGGCCCACTAGCCGTCATCGGACCTGCCGCGGCGCGGCATGGCGATGGCCGTCCAGGCAGTGGTCACTGAGAGAAGGGTCAGGCTCAGCAAGGCAATGACGGCCAGCACCGGCCAAGGCAGATTCGTGAAAGACAGCATCAAAACCCAGAATAGGGACACCACGACAATGAGGGGAATGAGCACCATCCCCCGACGACGTACCGTTCGCCACCGAGCGGCATTGGTTTTATCCTGCACTGATCTATCTCCTGATGTCTGCAGCCAACATGACAGGAACCCGCGTGGCTTCCTGCTCAAACAGCAGTTTCCAATTGCCACCCAGTACTGTCAAGGCAGATTGACATTGCGACCGGAGCACCGGTCAGGGTCCATCTTACAGAACCCGGACCTCGCGGCCACCGCTGTTTGTGACAATATCCGTGTACCGGCACTCCCCCTGGCTGCGCTGAAAAATACCATTCGCTATCAACAAGACCCGCACAACAAGAACAAGACTAAACGTCGAGGTTGGCCACCGACAGGGCATTCTGTTCGATAAATTCACGCCGGGGGTCTACCTGATCCCCCATCAGCGTTGTAAAAATCTGATCGGCCTTGATAGCATCCTCTACGGTTACCTGCAGCATACGGCGGGTTTCCGGATCCATCGTCGTCTCCCACAGCTGATCCGGATTCATTTCACCAAGGCCTTTATAACGCTGAATACTGTAGCCCTTGCGCGCTTCAGCCATCAGCCAGGTCAGGCCCTCGGCAAAATTGCGGGTCACCAGCGTCTTGTCACCGCGCCGGAAGTAACCCTCCTCGTCGATGAGGTTGTTCAACTCGTCCCCAAGATCGCGCAGGCTCCGGTACTCCCCCGAGGTGAAGAAGTCACGTCGAAACTCGGTATCTGTCTCGACGCCATGGGCCAGTAGTCGCACGACGGGGTAAAAATATTCCTGTTCCGGATCGCGCCGCACCAGGACGGTATAGCGGAAGCCTTTCTCGGTCGCGACCTGAAGCCGATCCCGCAGTGCTTCTGCAAACTCAGCCACGGTGGACTCATCCTGCATCCCCTCCACCGAGAGATGCAAGCCATCGACCAGCTGCCAGAGCACCGGCGGGGCGTAAACGCGGGACAGGCGATCTATAGTGGCAGCAACCGCGCGATACTTGGCCACCAGCTCCGACAAGCCCGCTCCGGTGATCGCAGGCGCGTCGGGGTTGACATACAGCGCTGCACCGTCGAGTGCGGAGGATGTCAGATAGTCAGTAAGCGCTGGCTCATCCTTCAGATACTGATGCTGCTTGCCACGACTAATCTTGAACAGTGGCGGCTGGGCAATGAACACGTGCCCGCGATCAATCAGTTCGCGCATCTGGCGGAAGAAGAAGGTCAGCAACAGCGTTCTGATGTGAGAGCCATCCACATCGGCATCCGTCATGATAATGATGCTGTGATAGCGCAGTTTGTTGGCGTCAAACTCATCCTTGCCGACGCCACAGCCAAGAGCCGTTACCATGGTGCCGACCTCTACCGAACTGAGCATCTTGTCGAAGCGGGCTTTCTCGACGTTCAGAATTTTACCCTTCAGCGGCAGAATAGCCTGAAATTTACGATTACGCCCCTGCTTGGCCGAGCCACCGGCGGAATCGCCCTCCACCAGGTACAGCTCCGACAGGGCCGGATCTTTCTCCTGACAGTCGGCAAGCTTGCCGGGCAATCCAGCAATATCGAGGGCGCCCTTGCGTCGGGTCATGTCGCGCGCCTTGCGCGCCGCTTCCCGGGCCCGGGCAGCGTCGAGCATTTTGCCAACCACCGCTTTCGCTTCCTGGGGATTTTCCAGCAGGTAATCGCCGAATTGCTGCCCCATAGCCTGCTCGACGGCGGTTTTCACCTCCGAAGACACCAGCTTATCCTTGGTCTGGGAAGAAAATTTTGGGTCAGGCACCTTGACGGAAATCACCGCCGTCAGGCCTTCCCGGGCATCGTCTCCCGTGGTGTTGACCTTGGCTTTTTTCGCCAGCCCTTCGCGCTCAACATAGCTGTTCAAGCTTCGAGTCAGGGCGGCACGAAAACCAGCCAGGTGAGTCCCGCCATCGCGCTGCGGTATGTTGTTGGTGTAGCAGAATATATTTTCCTGAAAGGAATCATTCCACTGCATTGCCACCTCGACAGCAGTGCCGTCATCGGTTTCCGAGAGGAAATGGAAAGCTTTATTGACCGTCGTTTTGTTGTTGTTCAGATAGCGAACAAACTCCTGCAGGCCGCCCTCGTAGTAAAAATTGGCCGTCTTTCCCGACCGTTCATCCTTGAGGTTGATATTGATGCCCGAGTTCAGGAAGGCGAGCTCCCGTAACCGTTTTGCCAGCTGGTCAAAGTGAAAGGCAATATTGCTAAAGGTTTCCGCAGAGGGCTTGAAATGGATCAGCGTGCCGGATTGCTCTGTACTGCCAACTTCCGCCAGTGGCGCCTGAGGAACTCCCTGACGGTATACCTGCTCGTAAACTTTGCCCTCGCGCCAGATTCGCAGGGTCAGTATCTCCGACAGTGCGTTAACCACCGAGACACCGACACCGTGCAGGCCACCGGATACCTTATAGCTATTATCATCAAACTTGCCGCCGGCATGCAGGACAGTCATGATCACCTCTGCCGCGGAGACGCCCTCCTCGTGCATTTCTGTCGGAACCCCCCGCCCATCATCGCGGACAGACACCGACTCGTCCGGGTGGATCACGATATCTACCGTGCTGCAGTGGCCGGCGAGCGCCTCGTCGATAGAGTTATCAACGATCTCGAACACCATGTGGTGCAGCCCAGTGCCATCATCGGTGTCGCCTATATACATACCAGGGCGCTTGCGCACCGCATCTAGGCCCTTCAGCACTTTTATACTGGAGGAGTCGTAGGCGCTTTCGTGATCAGTCATATTCTGCTCTCTTTTTGGTAAAAACCGCGGCCGCTCAATCATTTCGCCGCAATACAATTACTGTAGCTACCCCTGCTCGCTCTCAATCCGCATTATCCGCCCGTGTTCCACGTGGAACATTGAAACCGGCGCTTCCGGACGCCAGACCGACAGCAGGGCCGGCAGGTCAATGCAGCTGATAAACAGCTGTGCACCCATGTGTGCGATTTCGTCGCACACGAGTCGCAGATGCCAGTCGTCGAGCTCAGACGGCAGATCATCGAGTAAAAATGCACACTCGCCGGACATGTGATTTTCGGCGTGCAAATGCCCCTGGGCCAGCTTGAGTGCGCTGACAACCAGCTTCTGTTGTCCTCGCGATAGCGTGTCCGCTGCTGAGACACCCCCCGACAGTATGCGTATGTCCGCACGCTGTGGTCCGCTGTGTGTATAGCCATGCTCGAGATCGACGGACAAGCCCGCTCTTAACACCTCGAGATAGTCCCTGTCACGGTCCCAACCCCGGCGGAAAGACAGCGACACAGGCGCACTGTCCGGTAACACGGTCTCGATCACCTGCGAAAAACAGGTCTCCAGGCGAGCAAAATACGTTTCACGACTTTTAGTCAGCGACTCGCCCGCTGCTGCAAGCTCAAAAGTCCAGGAATCCAGCTCCTCACCCAATATCCTATCACGCCGGAGGAGTGTATTGCGTTGCTTTATGCACCGCTGGAACCGCTGCCAATTTGCAAAGAAACTGTGTTCCACGTGGAACACCCCCCAATCAAGAAATCGTCGTCGATTTCGAGGCGAGCCTGTCAGAAGATCAAAACTGTCACTATTGAGGACCAGAACAGGCAGTTCCGCGGCCAGATGCGCCGCCGAGCGAACGGTCGCCCCGGCGACACGTATATCTGCGCCCCCCCCACGGTCACGCTGAATCCCCAGCGCCAGAAAGCTGTTATCCCGCTTGATCCGGCCATAGACCGTTAGCTGATTGCCACCGTGATTAATCACAGGGCGGGCGGTTGCCGACCGAAACGATCGCGCCGTAGACAGGAGACTTATAGCCTCAAGAATGCTGGTCTTGCCGCTACCGTTGGCACCGGAAAAAATATTGGTGCGAACCAGACCATCCAGGCGCACCTGGGTCAGGTTGCGAACGTTATGGATATCCAGTCGCGTCAGCAAGTGTGGAGCCTGGCGCCAGAGGAGCGCCGCCTCTGTAAACAGGCGGTGGGCCTGGCAGTGTAGGTAAGCCTGGCCGCAGCTTGCGGCTCAACGCCTTTCAAAATGCCTGAACTAAAGCCGCATGGGCATGACCACATACAGCGAGTCATCCGTCTCCGATTCTTCCAGCAGGGCGCTGCCGTTGGGGTCAGACAGAGAAAATCGTACGGCGTCACCGGACAACACACCCAATACATCCAGGAGATAACCCACGTTAAAGCCGATCTCGAGTGCATCCCCCTCGTACTCGACCGGAACCATCTCTTCTGCCTGCTCCTGTTCCGGGTTGTTTGCCTCAATTTCGAGCGTATTTGTGGACAGTTTCAGACGTACCCCCCGGTATTTCTCGTTTGACAGAATCGCTGTCCGGGTGAACGCCTGGCGCAGCTGCAACCGGTCTGCAATAACCACATTTTCCGCTGATCGGGGCAGGACGCGCTCGTAATCGGGGAACTTTCCATCCACCAGTTTGGACGTGAAACTGAACCCGGGTGTCGTTGCCCTGAGGTGGTTGGCGCCCAGGATGATAGTGACCTCATCGGCGTCATCACCCAGCAAACGGCCGAGCTCCAACACTCCTTTGCGAGGCAAGATCACCTGGGTATCCTCCACGGATGAAAGCGACTCCGGCAGCGTACAGATCGCCAGCCGGTGTCCATCTGTCGCCACAAATCTCAAGCGTCCGCCGCGAATTTCCCACAGCATGCCGTTGAGGTAATAGCGAACGTCCTGCTGCGCCATGGCGGAAGCTGTGCGATCAATCAAGCGCCTCAGATGCTGCGCTGAAAGCGTAAACTGATGGTTTCCTATACTGTCTTCTATATTGGGAAACTCGCGGGCGGGTAGCGTAAGTAGAGAAAACCGGCTGCGACCGCATGTCAGCACCGCCTTACCTTCCTGCACATTAAACTTCAGGTCGCTCCCCTCGGGCAACGACTTGCAGATATCCAGAAGCTTGCGCGCGGGCACCGTTATTTCACCGGAGTCGCCGGGAGCCGGTAATGCCACATGGCCCACCAGCTCCACCTCCAGGTCAGTACCGGTCAGGGACAGATGGTCTGTCTCTACCTGCAACAGCACGTTCGCCAACACGGGTAAGGTGTTTCGCCGTTCCACAACACCCGCAACGAGGCTCAAAGGCTTGATGAGGGCATCTCGCGGAACGTTGAATTTCATGAGGCTTCCTTCACAGCTGTAGTCGTCGGTCTGGGAATCAGCAGGCTGCTGTTGCCCGATAGTGCCATTGTGCTCAAGTCGTTAAAGATCGCAACAAGTTCTTGTAATCTTCATGGATATCAGAGCTTGTTTCGCGCAGTTCCTTGATCTTTCGACACGCGTGAAGAACTGTCGTGTGGTCGCGACCACCAAAGCTGTCGCCGATCTCCGGCAGGCTGTGATTGGTCAATTCCTTGGCCAGCGCCATCGCAACCTGTCTTGGTCTCGCTACAGAACGACTGCGGCGACGCGACATCATGTCCGCGACCTTGATCTTGTAATACTCCGCTACGGTCCGCTGAATATTATCCAGGCTGACCTGCTTATCCTGCAGTGCCAGCAGATCCTTGAGGCTTTCCTTGACCAGATCGATATCCACTGGGCGCCTGGTGAAGTTGGCACTCGCTATCACTCTTTTCAGGGCACCCTCCAGTTCACGAACATTGGACCGAATTCGCTGTGCGATAAAAAAAGCAGATTCCGGGGGTAGATCCACCTGGGACTGCTGCGCCTTCTTCATGAGAATAGCGACCCGGGTCTCGAGGTCAGGGGGCTCCACCGCCACCGTGAGCCCCCAGCCAAACCGGGACTTCAGGCGCTCTTCAAGCCCGTCGATTTCTTTTGGATAGCGATCGCAGGTGAGTATCATCTGCTGGCCACCTTCGAGCAAGGCATTGAAGGTGTGAAAAAACTCTTCCTGCGAGCGGTCTTTTTTGGCAAAAAACTGGATGTCGTCGATCAGCAATGCATCGACAGAACGATAGTAGCGCTTGAAATCCGTGATCGCATTCAATTGCAAGGCCTTGACCATATCGGCGACGAAACGCTCTGAATGCAGATATACAATTCGAGCTTCGGGATTATTTGATTTCAGTGCGTTACCCACCGCGTGCATCAAGTGCGTCTTGCCGAGGCCCACGCCGCCGTACAGAAACAGCGGGTTGTAGGCATCCCCAGGGTTTTCTGCCACCTGCTGTGCCGCTGCCCGCGCGAGCTGATTGGATTTGCCCTCAACGAAGTTCTGGAATGTGTAATTACTGACCAGATTGTGTTGATGCTGCAGCGCTTCATGCACCTCTGAATCATTCGCGCGGCCGAAACCTGTGCTTGAGAGGGTTCTTGTGGACTGTGGCATTGATGCGCCGGGTACAGCACCATGGGATACAGTCCGCGGGAAGGGTTCTACGATCTGCGTCGCCCTGTCCAACGAACTGGCTGCAGGACTCATTGCGTTGTCTGCAGCAGCTGGAAACGGCGACGCCTGTGGGCCCCCAGCCTTAAATGGCCCGGGCGCAGCCTGCTTGCTGCCAATCTCCAAAACCACGTCAACAGGAGCCCCGTCGACGTGTTCCGTCGCCAGCTCGGCTATACGTCCTGCGAATTTGTCCGTGACAAAATCACGAATAAACCGATTCGGGGCATAAAGACGCAGACACCCGTTTTCTTCACTGGCCTGTAACGGCCGGATCCATGTATTGAACTGCTGTGCTGGTAACTCATCCTGCAGGCGCGTCTTACATTGGGACCACGATACGTACAACAAAACTCACCTCTGTTCGCTCGTGCGCTTTGAACGCAAAAGCCTGTCTGCTACTACCGGCTGACTATCACCGGCTCACCATTCCTACCTGACTCCTGATGACCGGCTCTACTGGCCGGTTTGTTCACAGCGCCGCTAAAACGCCTGAAGAGGGCCTCATAGTAACCGCCAAATCAATACTTATCCACACATTTACTCAATATTTTTTAAATTTTTTATCCATTTAAATCAATTACTTATTCTATTTTTTGGAAAAAACAGAGAAACGCAGCAGTGTCAATCCGGACCGCCTTAGCTTGTGTATAACCTGTTAATATCTTTGGGGAAAATTGTTTGCCGATGTCTGCAGACCGCACCGACAAAGGCTGCAGCTGCAATAGCAGTAACTGAACAGCCACTGAGCGGCCGCGGCGGGAAAGCTGCTGCAAATGCATCACTCGGTTCTATTTCATTAGGAACATCAGACGACGTTCTACTCCTGTAAAGAAAACAGCTTAAGTCATTGAATAGATATGGGGGTTTCTCTAGAATGCACCTCCTTTTTTGCTACGCGCCAGTCATAACTGCGGTATCCTGCGGTTTATTCTGACGGTCGATGCCCCAACCCGAGATCTCATCATGAAAAGAACGTTTCAGCCCAGCGTATTGAAGCGCAAGCGCAGCCACGGCTTTCGCGCCCGAATGGCCACAAAGAACGGGCGTGCAGTCCTCAACCGTCGTCGCGCCAAGGGCCGCAAGCATCTTTCTGCCTGAGCGCTGCCTGGGCGTCGGGTATCGATAACGCGTCACCTGCCTCAGTGCTCCTGCGTAAGCGATGACCAACCGTTTCGGCGAAGACAAGCGGCTTCTCTGCGCGAATGATTATCGCGTAGTGTTCAACGGTGCGAAGTGGCGCGCTGGACAAAAGGATTTCCTCCTCCTGGCCCGCACCAACGACCACGGTCACCACCGCCTGGGGCTCGCCGTGGCAAAGAAGCACGTTCGCCTTGCAACGCGACGCAATCGCGTAAAACGCCAGGTACGCGAAGCCTTTCGCACCCTGCCCGGGAGCCTGCCGGGTCTGGACATTGTCTTCCTGACCCGACCAGGGTCCGCGAGCAGTGGGCCCGGTGTTCTCAGTGCAGACCTGCCCCGACAACTGCAGCAACTCTGCCGCAAAGCCTCACAGGCCGGAGACGACACATCGTGAAGCACGTATTGATTTTTGCCATCACCCTCTACAGATGGTGCCTGAGCCCGTTCGTGGGGCAGCATTGTCGCTTTTACCCAACCTGTTCCACCTACGCCAGCGAGGCTATCGCCACGCATGGCAGCCTGCGCGGCTCATGGCTTGCACTGCGGCGCCTGCTGAAATGCCATCCCTGGCACGAGGGCGGTTCCGACCCCGTTCCACCTGCCCCAGACAAGTGTTGACCTTCCTATGGATATACAACGCACGCTTCTGATCGGCGCCGCCGTTCTCCTGTCCTTCATGCTGCTGACCGAGTGGGTAGCGTTCAAGGATGCCCGACAAACCGATGTCGAGAAAAATAGCGCACGACTGACAGCAGACGGCGACCGTGTACGGTCATCATCGGACGGGCAGTCGGCGGGCGCGGACATTCCAACGCGTGCGGACTCGGGTGCCATCGCGGAGTCCACAACCAACGACCTGCCCCAGGATCTCCCCCCCGCGCCGGACGCGGCCACAGGAACAGAACCGGCCGTGCCGAGTGGTTCAGCTGGTGACAGCGCCAGCATCGTGCAGGTATTCACCGGCACCCTGCAGCTCGCCATCGATCTGAATGGTGGCGATATTGTGGAAGTGGCGCTGCCCAGGCACCTCGCGGAAATCGACGATCCAGACACCCCCTATGTATTGCTGGAGCGCAACAGCCGTCGCACTTACATCGCGCAAAGCGGCCTGATCGGCAAGAACGGGATTGATTCACAGCAGCGCGCGCGCTTTACCAGCGAAAAACAACGCTATGAGCTGCGCCCCGGTGAGGACACCTTGAGCGTGGATCTACAGTGGCAGGGAAGCAACGGCATCCGTATCACCAAAAGGTACACCCTGCGCCGCGGTATCTACCTGGTGGACGTCAAATACCTGGTAGAGAACCGCAGTGATGAACGCTGGCAGGCCAACCTGTTCGGGCAGATCAAGCGCGATAACTCGCAGGACCCCTCCAGCAACACCGGCATGGGGTTGCAACCCTTCCTCGGCGCCGCCACGACGCAACCGGACGATCGATTCACGAAATTCAGCTTCAAGGACATGGCTGAGGAACCTTTCAAGCGTCAGCTCAGCGGTGGCTGGATCGCCATGATCCAGCATTACTTTCTCAGCGCCTGGATTCCAAATCCACAGCAGACGCACAGCTACAGCACCCGCGTCACCGGCAATAGCTTCAACATAGCCGGATTTACCAGTCCGGCACTGGTCGTGGATCCCGGCGAAAACGCCTCGGTGACGGCGCAATTTTACGCCGGGCCCAAAAACCAGTACCGCCTCGAGGAGATATCGCCCTATCTTGAACTGAGCGTCGACTACGGCTGGCTATGGTGGATAGCACAGCCCCTGTTCTGGCTGTTGACACAGATACAGAACATTGTCGTGAACTGGGGACTGTCAATCATCCTTCTCACCGTGGTGATAAAGGCCGCTTTCTACAAACTGTCTGCCACCAGCTACCGCTCGATGGCCAACATGCGCCGGGTTCAGCCGAAAATTCAGGACATCCGGGAACAGCACGGTGACGACAAACAGAAACAATCGCAGGCCATGATGGAGCTGTACCGCAAAGAGAAAATCAATCCGCTGGGCGGCTGTCTGCCGATCCTGGTGCAGATGCCCGTGTTCATCGCACTGTACTGGGTGCTGATGGAGAGCGTGGAGCTACGTCACGCGCCATTCATACTGTGGATCGAAGACCTGTCTGTGATGGACCCGTACTTTGTGCTGCCTCTGATGATGGGTGCGAGCATGTGGTTCATGCAGAAACTCAATCCGCCACCACCCGATCCCATGCAGGCGAAGATCATGCAGTGGCTTCCAGTCGTATTCACCTTTTTCTTCCTTTGGTTTCCAGCGGGCCTCGTGCTGTACTGGGTGTCAAACAACCTGCTGTCCATGGCGCAGCAATGGTATATCACCCGGCAGATAGAAAACGCAGACCGCAAGCCCGCCTGAGCGGAACTGTCCGCACAAGTTTCTGCTTGCGTGCGGGTGTGCGAGGGATGAGATGACGCTCGCGGGTCTGCCCGAAGACACCATCGTCGCTATCGCTACCGCACCGGGGCAGGGTGGTGTCGGCATAGTGCGGCTGTCCGGTCCACGGACCTTTGATATTGCCGCCCAACTCACCGCAGGTACCAGCCTGGTGCCTCGCTATGTCACACGCATCAACGTATATGACATCAACCATGACCTCCTGGATGATGGATTGGCAGTCGCCTTCCCGGGGCCGCACTGGTTCACGGGTGAAGACGTTGTCGAGCTGCACTGTCATGGTGGGCCGGTACTGCTTGATCTGGTAGTGCAGGCGGCCTGTCATGCCGGTGCCCGTGTCGCCATGGCCGGCGAATTCTCGCAACGCGCCTTTCTCAACGACAAGATTGACCTGGCCCAGGCAGAAGCCATTGCCGACCTTATCAGCAGCAGCACCGCGGCTGCCGCACGCAATGCCACGCGCTCACTGACCGGTGTCTTCTCGGCAAAAATAAATGACCTGGTCGACGCGGTTATCCGCCTGCGCGTTTACGTCGAGGCGTCCATGGATTTTCCCGAGGAAGAGGTGGATTTTCTCACCGAGGGTGACGTCGACGCCCGGCTGGTCAATCTGCTTCAGCGTATGGATGCGGTGACGACCGCCGCCCGCCAGGGCAGTCGCATCCGCGAGGGTATGAATCTGGTGATCGCCGGGGCCCCCAACGCCGGCAAGTCCAGCCTGCTGAACCGGCTCGCCGGCAAAGACAGTGCAATCGTGACTGATATACCGGGCACTACCCGGGACCTTCTGCGGGAGGATATCGATATCGACGGGCTGCCCCTGCATATTGTGGATACCGCCGGTCTGCGGGACGGTGCCGATACCGTGGAGCAGGAGGGAATCCGACGGGCGCTTGCGGAAATCAGCGAGGCAGACCGCGTGCTGCTTGTAGTTGATGACAGCGCTTTAACGGATCGTGTGGAGAGCGATGCGCTCTGGCCCGCGGGCATTCCGTCACCTCCGGGTGAGACGGTGATCACCCTGATCCGCAACAAGTGCGATCTCAGCTATCGTGCCCCGGGCATTAACGAGACAGAGAATGGAACCGAGGTGACTCTGTGCGCCAGATCAGGCGCCGGTATGGAGGCGCTTCGCGAACATCTGCGGCAGATCGCGGGACTCGACGCGAGTGCTACCGAAACCCTTTTCAGCGCGCGTCGACGGCACCTGGATTCGCTGCAACGCGCGCGCCACTACCTGGCAACAGCGCTTGATCAGTTGCGGAATTCGGGTGCGGGCGAACTCGTTGCCGAAGACCTGCGCTGCTGTCAGGAAAACCTGGGTGACATCACCGGGCGCGTTACCAGCGACCAGTTGCTGGGGGAAATATTCGGCAGTTTCTGTATCGGGAAGTAGACTTGCATTGAACAAGCCAGGTAAAAGCACGGGGTATCCGGTGAATCATTGTGAATAGAATAGGGAGTTCGTTGCTGTCGATAATAACGATGAAAATTCGTTAACCACCTGTTCACCGTCAATACCGCTTCCAACAACCCTCGCTATACAGGGATATCATTAGTGTAAACATCTGATTTTTATGTATAAAACTGTCTTTTCAACCGTGTCGTAGCCAGCCATCAGTAACAGTATCAATTCTATATATCTTTTCCATACCTATATATTACTAACTGCTTAATGTCTTAATCGACTGCTTAGAAAACCGCGAATCCGTTCTTTGCCCGAGGTTCACCGCAGGCGTATACTGCGCGGCCGGGCCAGCTCCGGAGTCATGAATCAGGGTTGATTGGATGCAGTATCCCGAAACATTTGATGTCATCGTCATCGGCGGCGGTCACGCCGGCACCGAGGCCGCACTGGCAGCTGCGCGGATGGGCAGTCGTACACTCCTGCTTACCCACAGCATCGACACCCTGGGCCAGATGTCCTGCAATCCCGCCATTGGTGGAATCGGTAAGAGTCACCTGGTACGTGAAATCGATGCCCTGGGTGGTGCCATGGGGCTCGCCACTGATCGCGCGGGCATACAGTTTCGCGTCCTTAACGCGCGCAAGGGTCCCGCGGTCCGCGCGACACGGGCACAGGCTGATCGCGTGCTCTATCGCAACGCCATCCGCCAGATACTGGAATCCGAACCCCGGCTGCAGATATTCCAGCAGGCAGTCGACGATCTGATCATTCGGGACGATCGCGTGGTCGGGGCACGTACGCAGATGGGGGTCGATTTCCACGCTTCCAGGATCATACTGACGACCGGAACGTTCCTCGGTGGAAAACTGCACATCGGTCTGGAGAACGCTTCTGGTGGACGCGCCGGTGACGCCCCGGCGAATGCCCTGGCACAGCGGCTGCGCGATCTGCCGTTTCGTGTGGCGCGCCTGAAAACGGGAACTCCTCCCCGTATAGATGCGCGGTCAGTAGATTTTTCACATCTGCAACAGCAGTGGGGCGATCGGCCTGAGCCTGTAATGTCATTTCTCGGGGATACCGGTATGCATCCCGAGCAACGATGCTGCTGGATTGCGCACACAAATGAGCGTACCCACGCTATTATCCGCGACGGGCTTGACCGGTCGCCGATGTATTCCGGAGTCATCGAGGGAGCGGGCCCGCGGTACTGCCCGAGTATCGAAGACAAAATTCACCGCTTTGCCGACAAAACATCCCACCAGATTTTTCTTGAGCCAGAAGGCCTCAGTACCAACGAACTGTATCCCAATGGTATATCCACGAGTCTCCCATTCGACGTGCAGGTGGCGCTGGTGCGTTCCATCGAGGGCCTCGAAAAAGCGGTATTAACCCGCCCCGGGTATGCGATCGAATACGACTTCTTTGATCCGCGGGATCTGCACCACTCGCTGGAAACCCGCGCCGTGGGCGGTCTGTATTTTGCCGGCCAGATCAACGGCACAACCGGGTATGAAGAGGCAGCCGCCCAGGGACTGCTTGCGGGTATCAATGCGGCGCTGGCCGTGCGCGACGAGGATGCCTGGTGCCCGAGGCGTGATGAAGCGTATATCGGCGTGCTGGTGGATGATCTCATCAGCATGGGGACGCTGGAACCCTATCGCATGTTTACGTCCCGCGCGGAATACCGTCTGCTGCTGCGGGAAGACAACGCCGACCTGCGTCTTACCGGACAGGGACGACAGCTGGGCCTGATCGATGACGAGCGCTGGAAACGATTCGAGTCCAAGCGCGACGGCATTGTGCGGGAACAGGCCCGGCTACGCAGCCGCTTTGTCCAGGCGGGTAGCGAGCAGGCAAAGCAGTTGCGTGAATGTCTGGGCAGCGACCTCAGCCGCGAATATTCTCTTGCTGATCTGCTCAAGCGCCCGGAGATCAGTTACGCGGACATCGCGCCGCTTTTCGACGGCGCAACCAAAGATATGCAGGTCGCGCAGCAGGTCGAGATTCAGGCGAAATACGCCGGTTACATTGAGCGCCAGCAGGCCGAGATAGAACGTATGGTGCGGTTTGAATCCCTGCGTCTTCCCGAAACACTGGATTACCACGCTGTGGACGGGCTTTCGCGCGAGGTTCAGCTGAAGTTGTCGGCCGCCAGGCCCGCGACACTGGGACACGCGGGTCGTCTTCCCGGCGTCACTCCCGCCGCGGTATCGCTCTTGCTGGTGCACCTTAAAAAGTCAGGTGGCGAGGAGGTACCTGCGGACAAATCCATCGCGCGTAAAAGCGCCTGAGGTGAGCCGCCGCGCTGAAGCGGACACGCTGGACGCGGGCTGTGCGCAGCTTGGCGTGTCGTTGCCCCCCGGAGCCGTACAGCGCATGTCGGCGTATCTTGATCTTCTGGAGAAATGGAATCGTGCCTACAACCTGACAGCAGTTCGGCGTCGTGAGGACATGGTCGTGCGGCACCTTCTCGACAGTCTGGCGATACTACCACTGCTCAAGGGGCGGCGTTTCCTGGATGTCGGTAGTGGTGCCGGTCTTCCCGGTATCCCCCTGGCGATCTGCCTGCCGGAGCGGGAATTCGTGCTTCTCGACAGCAACGGAAAGAAAACCCGCTTTCTTTTCCAGGCAAGGCTGGCGCTGGCATTGGATAATACCAGGGTGGTCGACAGTCGGGTTGAGCGCTACCAGCCAGAGCCGTGCTTCGATGGCGTGCTGTCACGCGCCTTTGCTTCCCTGCCACAGATGGTTACTCTGTGCGGTCGGCTGGTCGGGAACGGCGCCGCCCTGTACGCCATGAAAGGGCCCGTACCGCAGGGCGAGGCAGAGGCGCTGCTTGACGCCGGTATGCGGGTAGACGTCGATGTTCTTAAGGTGCCTGGCCTGGATGAACAGCGAAGCCTGGTGACGATCTACCCCTGAGCCGTCGCATGGGCAGGTAAGTCAGCGCCCACTCTAAAAAATGGGGACCAACAGTTGTCACGCATCATAGCGATAGCAAACCAGAAAGGGGGTGTCGGCAAGACCACGACCTGCGTTAATCTCGCTGCTTCCCTCGCCGCAATGCGGCAACGTGTGCTACTTGTGGATCTTGACCCGCAGGGCAATGCCACCATGGGGAGCGGCGTAGATAAATACGCGGTCGAGCGGACGATCTACGATGTGCTCATTAAGCGCACCCCTATCAGCGAAGTGGCCCAGCCCGCGCCCGAGGCAGGTTTCCGTGTTGTGCCGGCCAACAGCGATGCAACTGCCGCAGAGGTTCAACTGATGCAGATTGAGGGGCGCGAGCGTCGGCTGCGAGCCAGTCTCGCTGTTGCCGCCAACGAGTTCGATTATGTCCTGATTGACTGCCCGCCGTCGCTCAACATGCTCACACTCAACGGACTGGTCGCCGCCGATGGCGTGATTATAGCGATGCAGTGCGAATACTACGCGCTCGAAGGACTGTCGGCCCTGATGGATACAATTCGACGGGTCAGCGAAAGTGTCAACACCGCACTACAGGTCGAGGGTATACTGCGCACTATGTATGATCCCCGCAACAGCCTGACCAACGACGTGTCGTCTCAGCTTCACGGATATTTCGGCGACAAGGTTTACCGCACTGTGATACCCCGCAATGTACGACTGGCAGAAGCCCCCAGTCACGGTCTACCTGTTATGCACTATGATCGTCATTCCCGGGGATCCCGGGCGTACATGGCGCTGGCGGGGGAAATCATACGCCGCGAGGAACAGCGTATAGCGCAGGAAACCGCAGCACAGACAGACAGGGCGATCCCATGAGCGGAAAAAAACGCGGTCTTGGACGCGGACTAGACGCGTTATTGGCCTCCGCCAACAATGCGCCTGTGTATACCCATGAGGCGCCGGCTGATGACGGCGTGCTCAATGGGCATCTGAAATCGGTGCCTGTGGATCGCATACAGCGGGGCAGGCACCAGCCGCGCCGCGATATTGAGCCGGAGGGTCTGCAGGAGCTGGCGGATAGCATACGCGCGCAGGGACTGATGCAGCCGATTGTTATCCGGCCTATATCCGATAAACGCTATGAGATTATTGCCGGTGAGCGTCGCTGGCGTGCCGCTCAGCTGGCGGGTCTGGAGTCCATTCCCGCCATGCTCAGGGATGTCGGCGATGACGCCGCCATGGCGATGGCGTTGATAGAGAATATACAGCGGGAAGACCTGAATCCGATAGAAGAAGCAGGTGCACTGCAGCGCCTGCAGACCGAGTTCGAGCTGACACAGCAGCAGGTGGCTGAGTCCGTTGGTAAATCCCGGTCTACCGTTGCCAATCTTCTGCGTCTCATGGCGTTACAGGCCGATGTGCGGCGGCTGCTCGAGCACGGAGACCTGGATATGGGCCACGCGCGCTGCCTGCTGGCACTGGAGGGCGACACACAGTCGCGCGCCGCCCGCACGGTTGTGGCGCGTGGACTCTCCGTGCGACAGACTGAAGCGCTGGTGAGACAATGGCTGGCCAGCCCCGATGACAAGGACAAGGCGACGCCGGCAATCGACCCGAATATCCGTCAGCTACAGGATGAACTGTCAGGCAAGCTGGGTACTCGGGTAAGCATTCAACATGGCTCGGGCGGCAAAGGCCGTCTTGTGCTTAGCTATAGCAGCCTCGACGAGCTCGATGGCATTCTGGCCCATATAAAATAACGTTGCATTCCGGCCTCGATTGGTACATTTAAGTGCATAATGTGCCAAATATTCTATATGTAGTGAAAACAAGCTGTCGCAGCATGAGCCTGTGTCAACCGGGAGTGGAAACGAGTTGAACGTGGCCAGCTTTATCCCTATACTGCGTGCGCCTGAACGAGGACATACTCGCGTGGCTGACGGCAAGCAAAAAAGTGCCGGTGACAATGAGAATAGAGACCGGTCGGGGCCGCCGCCAGTGCATAGCATCACACTGACGCAGCTACTCATCCTGTTTCCTTTACTCACCACCGTAGCATGGTTTTTTGATCGGTCCAGCGCGATGTCTTTTGCCGCCGGAGCGGCAGTTTGTGTTCTTCCTCAGTCGTGGTTTGCGATGCTGGTGTTCGGCATGTGGCGGCGTCGCTCCTTAAAGGGTGCGGCGCACGGAGCCTACGCGGCACATGCCGGAAAGTTTTTGTTGAGCGCCGTGGGATTTGCCCTCGTATTCGCGCTGATGACGCCAGTGAACGCACCGGCGGTGTTTGCCGGTTTTGGCGTGATGTGGGCATTGCAGTCAGCGGGATCCGCCTGGTTGTTGAAAAACGGTTGTTGAATGGCGGTTAAAGCGGTTAGTGACGCGGTTTATGCAGACGGGGTTTATGCAAAAGGTAGCCCGGGCCCTGCGGATGGCAGGTAATACAAGTAACAGAGAGTGAGTTACATGGCAGGCGAAAACCAGACGGTTTCAGACTACATTGTCCACCACCTCACTAACCTGACCTATGGCAGGCTGCCGGGTGGGTACGAGCGCTATGACGGTTCAGTCATTGCAGACGGTGGTTCCTGGGTAGTGGCTCACGGTGCTGACGAAGCTGCCGCCATGGGCTTCACGGCGCTGCATGTCGATTCCATGATCTGGTCAGTCGGCCTCGGCATTGTGTTCTGCTGGCTGTTCCGGTCCATTGCCGTCAAAGCCAGCTCGGAGGTTCCCTCGGGCCTGGTAAATGCGGTTGAAATGATCGTGGGCTTTGTTGATAACACAGTCAAGAACACCTTCCACGGGCGTAATCCGGTGATCGCACCGTTGGCACTGACCATCTTTGTATGGGTGTTTTTCATGAACCTGATGGATCTTGTGCCGGTCGATCTGGTGCCACATACGCTCATGCTGATGGGCGTGGAGTATCAGAAAATCGTGCCTTCTACCGATCCGAATGTCACCATGGGTCTGGCACTGGGCGTGTTTGTTTTGATGATTTACTACTCGGTTTCCATCAAGGGTGTCGGTTTTATCAAGGAGCTTACCCTGTCTCCGTTCAATCACCCGATATTCATCCCGATCAATCTGTTCATGGAGGTGGTCGGTCTGCTGGCAAAGCCGTTTTCACTCGGTTTGCGTCTTTTCGGCAATATGTATGCAGGCGAGATGATTTTTATTCTTATCGCCGCCCTGTTCGGTGCAGGCATTGTCTGGATGTTGCCTGCAGCTTTCATGCAGGTCGCGTGGGCCATATTCCACGTACTTATCATCACACTGCAAGCGTTCATCTTCATGGTACTGACGATCGTGTATCTCAGCATGGCGCATGAAGACCATTAACCACCCCACTGTATGGCAATCAACCCTTAGGAGAGAACAATGGAACTGATTTACATCGCTGCCGCCATCATGATCAGCCTCGGCGGCCTCGGAGCTGCAATCGGAATCGGCATGCTCGGTGGCAAGCTGATTGAAGCGTCTGCACGTCAGCCAGAGCTGGCTCCCAAACTGCAAACAACCTTCTTCCTCGGCGCGGGCCTTGTGGACGCCATCCCGATCATCGGTGTCGGTATCTCCATGTACCTGATTTTTGTGGTTGCCGGATAAGCACTAGTGGCAACCGTTTTAACGGGGTGGCAATCCCACCTCCAGGATTCGTGAGGAGCAAGGTGTGAATATAAACCTTACGCTGATCGGGCAAATGCTGGCGTTTCTCGCCTTTGTCGTGTTCTGCATGAAGTACGTATGGCCACCGATCATGGGGGCCATGCAGGAACGGGAACGCAAGATCGCCGATGGACTGGCGGCTGCCGAGAAAGCTGAGCACGACCTTGAGCTGGCCAAGGACAAATCTGTCGAGCGCCTGAAGGAAGCCAAGCAGGAAGCGGCGTCAATTGTTGAGGCCGCCGACAAGCGCGCGAATCAGATCGTGGATGAGGCGAAACAGGCGGCGGTGGAAGAGGCCGATCGTGTCAAGGCGTCTGCCCACGCGGAAATCGAGCAGGAAGCTAACCGGGTGCGCGAAAAGCTCCGGAGTCAGGTCGGTGTTCTGTCTCTGGCGGGAGCCGAAAAGATACTGGGTGCTTCCATTGATCAGCAGGCGCACAGCGAGCTGGTCGACCAGCTTGTCGCTGAGCTGTAACGAGAGGATTTCATGGCCGAATCAAGCACGCTGGCGCGTCCCTACGCCAAAGCTGCATTTGAGTATGCGGATGCTGAATCTGCACTCGACCTCTGGCAGGATCAGCTAGCGACAGCGGCTGCGATTGTTGGCGAGCCACGGGTACGCGAGCTGCTGTCAGGTCCTACACTGACAACCAACGAACAGGCGGATCAGTTAATTGCCCTGTGCGGTGAGTCCCTGTCCGCGCCCATGGCCAATTTTGTACGCGCACTCGCGGCGAATCGTCGGTTGCCGCTGTTGCCGGAAGTCAGCACGCAGTTCCTCGAACTCAAGGCCGCGCGGGAAAAAACAATAGACGTGCACGTGATTTCTGCCTTTGATCTTCCACAGGACACAGCTGACAGGCTGGCCGAGGTGCTGGGGCAGAAGCTACAGCGGAACGTGCTTATCAGCAGTGAAACCGACAGCAGCCTGCTCGCGGGTCTGCTGATCGAGGCCGGCGATATCGTTATAGATGGCTCTGTGCGCGGCAGGCTCAACAGGCTCGCCGACGCACTGACAAACTAGAATTTGAGGAACAGAGCATGCAGCAACTGAACCCTTCGGAAATCAGTGACATCATCCGCCAGCGTATCGACCAGCTGGACGTCGGCACCGAAGCGAGAAACCAGGGGACCGTGGTTTCAGTCACCGACGGCATCATCCGTATTCATGGCCTCAATGAAGTCATGTACGGCGAGATGATCGAGTTTGACGGTGGGCTGTACGGCATGGCCCTGAACCTGGAACGGGATTCGGTGGGTGCCGTCGTGCTCGGTGACTACAAGGGAATTGCCGAGGGCCAGACCTGTCGCTGCACCGGGCGAATTCTGGAAGTACCGGTAGGGCCCGAACTGCAGGGCCGCGTGGTCGATGCGCTTGGCACCCCGATCGATGGCAAGGGCGCCGTCGACGCTAAAATGACCGATGCGCTTGAAAAGGTTGCGCCCGGGGTCATTGCCCGCCAGTCAGTCGACCAGCCGGTGCAGATTGGCCTTAAGGCCATCGACGCCATGGTGCCTATCGGCCGTGGACAGCGTGAGCTGATTATCGGTGACCGTCAGATCGGTAAAACCGCTATTGCGGTGGACGCCATCATCAACCAGAAAAACACCGGTATTAAGTGCATTTATGTTGCGGTGGGGCAGAAAGCGTCTTCGGTCGCAGCCGTGGTGCGCAAGCTGGAAGAGCACGGTGCCATGGAACATACCATTGTGGTCGCTGCCACCGCCGCGGATCCTGCCGCCATGCAATACCTGGCGCCCTTCGCCGGCTGCACCATGGGTGAATACTACCGCGACCGCGGCGAGGATGCCCTGATCATCTTCGATGACCTGACCAAGCAGGCCTGGGCGTATCGCCAGATATCGCTGCTACTGCGTCGTCCCCCCGGACGTGAAGCCTATCCGGGCGACATATTTTACCTGCACTCGCGGCTTCTCGAGCGTGCAGCCAGGGTGAATGCCGATTACGTCGAGAAGCTCACCAACGGCGAAGTGAAAGGTAAAACCGGTTCACTGACGGCGCTGCCCATTATTGAAACCCAGGCGGGCGATGTATCTGCTTTTGTACCGACCAACGTGATCTCTATTACAGACGGTCAGATCTTCCTCGAGGCAGACATGTTCAATGCGGGGATTCGCCCGGCCATGAATGCGGGGATTTCTGTGTCCCGCGTCGGTGGCTCCGCACAGACAAAACTCGTCAAAAAGCTGGCCGGTGGCGTGCGCACCGCACTTGCGCAGTATCGAGAGCTCGCTGCCTTTTCGCAGTTCGCCTCCGACCTCGACGATGTCACGCGTGCGCAGCTCGACCACGGCGAGCGGGTTACTGAGCTGATGAAACAGGGCCAGTACGCGCCCCAGAGCGTGTCCGAGATGGGTATTATGCTGTACGCGGCAAACGAGGGTCACCTGCGCGATGTAGAAGTCAAAAAGATAGGCGACTTCGAACGCGCCCTGCTCTCGTACATGCATGCGGAACATGGAGAGCTGATGAAAGATCTGGCGAAGTCCGGAGATTACAACGACGAGATTGCCGGTACTTTCAATGCCGCGATCGAGAAATTCAAAGCGACCCAGACCTGGTAGGCAGCGGAGAAATTCATGGCAGCTGGCAAGGAAATCCGCACCAAGATTTCGAGTATCAAGAGCACTCAGAAGATCACCAGTGCGATGGAGATGGTCGCCGCGAGCAAGATGAGAAAGGCTCAGGAGCGCATGCAGGTCGGTAAGCCCTACGCGCGCCGTATGCGGGCCGTTGTCGGACACATCGCCAACTCGGCACCGGAATACCGTCACTCCTACATGCAGGTGCGTGAAGCACGTCGGGTCGGGTTTATTGTTGTCTCTACCGACCGCGGCCTGTGTGGGGGTCTCAACACGAACCTTTTCAAGGCGACCGTCAACGCTATGAAAACCTGGGCGGACAGCGGTGTAGAGATTGAACTGTCGCTGATTGGCGCCAAGGCATCCGCATTTTTCAATGCGTTTGGCGGCAACGTGGTAGCGGCGACACGCGAC
The DNA here is from genome assembly GCA_046260215.1 of Chromatocurvus sp. GTDB lineage: Bacteria > Pseudomonadota > Gammaproteobacteria > Pseudomonadales > Halieaceae > Chromatocurvus. The sequence goes on along the minus strand of JBHEPQ010000056.1, from coordinate 454 downwards.
ATTGGCGAAGCACCGAGCGTTGGCGACCTGATCGGCGCTGTAAAGGCCATACTCGACAGCTACGAAAAAGGCCATATCGACCGCCTGTTCCTCGTTGGCAACGAATTCGTGAATACCATGACGCAGAATGCAGTCGTGCAACAGCTGTTGCCTCTCGAGGCCGAAGACAGCGATGAAATGGCACACCACTGGGACTACATATACGAACCGGATGCAAAAGAGCTTCTCGAACGGTTGCTTACCCGCTATATCGAATCCCAGGTTTATCAGGCGGTGGTGGAAAACGCCGCCTGTGAGCAGGCCGCGCGAATGCTGGCAATGAAAAATGCAACGGACAATGCCGGTGATCTCATTGATGATCTGCAGCTGGTATACAACAAGGCGCGGCAGGCTTCCATTACCCAGGAACTGTCCGAAATCGTCAGCGGCGCTGCGGCGATCAACTGACAGGCAG
>JBHEPQ010000032.1:0-2829 GCA_046260215.1 Chromatocurvus sp. | reverse complement strand
CCGATAACGGGAATATTATGCCAGGGGCGAATCGGGTGTTTGCAGTGTGGACAATGAGACGGTGGATAGGCCAGCGAAAACGTGGGCGCGGGTTCAGCAGTATTCTGGCTGTCATCGAGAGTGTCTTGCGTGGCCCCGTTGAATAGAAACTCAGTACATTCCTGATGCCAGCGATGCTCAAGAATGCGCGGCAGGCGCAATATGACCACGTTGAGAAAACTGCCAACGAGCAGGCCGAGGATTCCCAGCACAGCGTAAAACCACACGGAATGCTCTGTGATCCAGGTTGCCAACACCTTACCTGGTAAAGTGCCGGCTGAATTGTCGTATCAACGGACGGATAGACTGTTGCACGAGCTTGCAGAGCACCATCAGATCACCGAGCCGAGCATGAAGATCGGCAGGTACATCGCCACCATCAGGCCACCCACGAGCACCCCGAGGATAGACATGATCACTGGCTCCATCAGCGAACTCAGGCTGTCTACCTGATTGTCCACCGCCTCTTCATAGAAGGTGGCGACCTTGTCGAGCATATCATCCAGGGCGCCGGACTCCTCACCGATAGAGATCATCTGCAGCAGCATGTTGGGAAACAGCCCGGTGGATTTCACCGACTGGTACAGCGTTGAACCGGTGGTGACATCGTCGCGGATAACCAGGATGGCCTTGGAGAAGACCGAGTTACCTGCCGCCCCCGCCGTGGATTCCAGCGCTTCCACCAGCGGCACGCCGGCGTTGAAGGTGGTGGCCAGCGTGCGGGAGAAACGCGCGACTACCGCATCGTGGACAATGCCGCCGACGACGGGCAGCTTGAGTGCCAGCTTGTCAATGGCCTCGGCAAAGGCCGGCGAGCGCAGCCGTGCCTCGCGGAAGCCGTAAACCATGGCGACAATCACGCCCACAATAATCAGCCACCAGGACTGCACGAACTCGGACAGCCGCAGCACCATCAGGGTAAAGGCGGGCAGATCGGAGCCGAAGCTCTGGAAGGTCTCTGCAAACTGGGGTACTACTTTGACCAGCAGGATACCGGTGACCACCAGTGCCACCACGATGACCGCAATCGGGTAGGTCATGGCCTTTTTGATCTTGGCCTTCAGCGCCTCGGTTTTTTCCTTATAGGTCGCCACGCGGTCGAGCATGACCTCGAGGGTACCCGCCGATTCACCGGCGCCGACCAGGCTGCAGAACAACTCATCAAAATGCCTCGGGTACTTGCTCAAGGACACGGCAAGGCCCGTACCGCCGGCGACATCGTTCTTGATGGTGATTACCAGCTTGCGCATGGTGGGGTTTTCCAGACCGTCAGCCACAATATCGAAGCTTTGCACGAGCGGCACGCCGGCCTTCATCATGGTGGCGAGCTGGCGGGTGAAAATGGCAATATCCGCCGGCTTGATGGGTTTCTTGCGCGCGCCGAACAGCGGCTTCGGCTTGCGCTTGACAGACTTCGGCGTGATGCCGCGCTGACGCAGCTGCGCCCGCGCCATGGCCTGGGACGAGGCGTTGATTTCGCCTTTGGTCTGGCGGCCGTTCTTGTCGGTTCCGTTCCAGATGAACAGATCACTGGTTGCACTGGTAGCCATAGCGATGTCCGGATGAGGGCCTCTGTGCGATCAAAAGGCCGCTAGTCTAATCGATTGTTACGCGGTTGACCTCTTCCAAAGTGATCAGGCCCTGTGCTGCCTTGAGCAAGGCGGCGGAGCGTAGATTATGGAAGCCTTCCTTGCGCGCCTGCTCAGCAATGTCCATGGAATTGGCATTGGTCATGATCAGGTTGGCAATGCTTTGAGTGATCCGCACCACTTCATATACACCCACCCGACCCTTGAAGCCATCGCTGCACTTATCACAGCCGACTGCCTTCATAATAGTAGCCTCATGTAGCATCTCTTCTGTGAAACCCTGTTCGAGCAAGACCTCATGCGGAATGTGGTCCGCCGGCACCTTGCACTCCTTGCACAGGCGGCGGGCCAGGCGCTGGGCGATGATCAGGCTCACGGACGTCGCGAGGTTGAACGCGGGCACGCCCATGTTGAGCAGGCGGGTGATGGTTTCCGCGGCGCTGTTCGTGTGGAGTGTAGACAGTACCAGGTGGCCCGTCTGAGCCGCCTTGATGGCGATTTCTGCCGTCTCCAGGTCGCGAATCTCCCCGACCATGATGACGTCCGGGTCCTGGCGCAGGAATGAACGCAGTGCTTCCGCAAAGCCCAGACCAACCCGCGGATTCACGTGCACCTGGTTGATCCCCGACAGGTTGATCTCCACCGGATCTTCCGCCGTGGAGATATTGCGGTGCGGCTCATTGAGGATATTCAGCCCGGTGTACAGCGATACCGTCTTTCCCGAACCGGTAGGGCCGGTAACGAGAATCATGCCCTGGGGCTGGTCCAGCGCCCGCATGTACATTTTCTTCTGTTCCGGCTCATAGCCCAGCGCGTCGATACCCATCTGGGCGCTGGCCGGATCGAGAATACGCAGCACGATCTTCTCGCCAAACAGCGTCGGCAGTGTGTTGACCCGAAAATCGATATTGCGATTCTTGGACAGCTTCATCTGGATGCGCCCGTCTTGCGGTACGCGACGCTCCGAAATATCCATTTGTGACATGACCTTGAGGCGAGCCGATAGCCGGGGCGCAAGATTCCGCGGCGGATGCACCATTTCCTGCAGCATACCATCCGTGCGGAAGCGAACCCGATAATCCTTCTCGTAGGGCTCGAAGTGGATATCCGAGGCCCCCTGACGAATCGCGTCCAGCAGCACCTTATTCACGAAGCGCACGATTGGCGTCTCATCAATCGCGGCATCGTCCGCTTCCTTGTT
>JBHEPQ010000024.1:0-2646 GCA_046260215.1 Chromatocurvus sp. | reverse complement strand
CTGTACCAGCGTCGGCCATCGGGGCGTTGTAGGCAATATTGTTCTCTCGAGCCACCGTCTTGATGAAATGCCCGTACCGCCCGTCATCAAAGTAGTTTCCTATGGCCACGAATCGTGCGATCCGGCCGGCAAGATGCCGTGAGCTAGCCTGCGCCCGGCACGCTGTCCGAAGATGTGGCTATCGTAAACCTCGAGGACCATGTCCTCCACAAGGATTATAACAAACAAACCAACTTTTCTACGGCTGGTGGTCACTCCTCACAGGTGTGACCACCATGCACCTGAGGTCGGCGGTCGCTCGCACAATCGCTCAAGCTCCTCGCGTTATTCCATGCTAGGTAGCAGCCGGTTATCTAGCCCGCTCCGCGTGCCCACGGTAAGTCACGTGATACAGGCCTCCTGCCAGATCGATTCGTAACGCTCGAGATGCTGACGCCCATGAAGAACTGGCGCCGGACAATTCAGGGCGCCAGTTGCGCCATAACGAACAGGCCCAGGACCAGCACAGGCACGAAAACTGCAAGGAACACAGCGAGACGCATCCCCAGGAGATCCGGCATCATGATGCGACCGCGCTTGCCGATTTTCTGGATCGTCGAACCGAGAAAGCCGGATGTCTCGGCATAGAAGTAACTGCCCGCCATCAGCCCGAGGATGCCGGCGATCGCGTCGTAGTTACCCTGACCCAGCGCGGCGATGCCGGTCCCAGGACAGTATCCGAGCAGGCCGAGCCCGACACCAAAGAGCAGTCCGCCTGCAATGTTGGCGGCGTAGCGGGTAGGTTTCACGTGCAATTTGATCAGGCCCAACGCGCGCAGCGAAAATATGCCGAGCATGCCGACGATGATCGCCGTGAGCATGATCTTGATGACAGTGAAGTCTGTAAGGAAGAACTGGCCCATCAGCACCTCGTATTTGGCCACTCCACCTTTCTGCAGGAGGAATCCGAACACAACACCGAACAGAAGACCGAGCACGAGCTGGCGCGCTGAATCGGGTTTGCCAGGATGATCGTACGTGTCATTTTGTTCGTCCGCCTGCACCGGGTTGCCGGGCGTCGGCGTGTCATTCTCGGGCAAGGGGTACGCAGGATTATTCATCGCGCTTCTCAGAGACGAAACAAAAGATTGGCGGTCACGACGGCGCCGATGAAGAAGCACGTGATCGCGATCCACGAACTCACCGACAGCTGGAGTGCGCCGCTGATGCCGTGGCCGCTGGTGCAGCCCCCCGCTAGCCGTGCACCGTACGCCGTGACTGCGCCGCCCACAAACGCCATGCCAAGACGCAGCACGACATCAGGACCAAAGCGCTCTTCCCACAGGGCCGGCACCCATTCAGCAGTGATTTCGCCACCGGTGAAGGCGGCGATGAATGCGCCAAGGAGCATGCCGAACACCAGCATCACCCCCCATTCGATCTTCGGCTTAGTGTCCTGATAATATTTTAAATTCTCGGTATGTCCCCTGGAGAACAGGTTTCCGACCATGCCTGCCAGCCGTGCGTAAGCGGTGGACACGCTCAGCGGCTTGTCGGAAAAGTAGAATGTCGCCATCGAGAGCAGGCCGATCAGCATGCCGACGAGGTAAGGCGACCATGCACCCGATTCGGGTTCCATGATCAATCTTCCTTCTTGGCTTCGTCGGACTTCTCGAGCGGGAGCCCCAGCTTTTCCCACGCGGTTATTCCGCCGAGCATGTTGTGGACGCGCGTAAAGCCATTGCGTTTGAGGATGCTCGCGGCAAGGCCCGAGCGGTGACCCACGTTGCAATGCACGACGATCACGCTGTCTTTGGCCAGCTGTGGAAGCTTGTCCTCCAGATAGCCGACATAACGGTGCATGGCGCCCGGGATGTGTTTCTCATTCCATTCGTATTCGTCTCGAACATCGAGGAGCTGAACACTGCCCTCTTGCATCCAGTCCGCCACTTCTAGGGCGCTTGTCGTCACAATGGACTCGATTGGCAGCCCCTCGTCGCGCCAGCCTTCCATACCGTTGGCGAGGATGCCCTCAACCGTGTCGATGCCGATGCGCGCGAGTGACATCACCGCGAGCTCCATCGCATCAGGCCCGTTCGCGACCATAAAGATCCGGATGTTCTCATTGGCGACCCAGCCACCGAACGCCGGCACGCCGTCCAGCCAGATGTTGTAGGCACCGGGAATGTGCGCCGCGGCAAAGGCTTCCGGTGAACGGGTGTCGATAACCAGACCCTCTTTCATCCGATGCTGGAATTCACTGGGCTGCAGAACCTGAACGGTGGACGGCCACTTGAGCGGTCTTCCGGGGAGCAGGTTCACTTCTTCCATGTGCAGGAAATAGGGTGGCCGCGCCATTTTCACCGCGATCTTGTGCGCCACGAAGTCGCGACGGCTTTTGCTGAACACCGGGTTCGTCCCTTTCTCGATCCCCACTGTGGAGTCATCGCGTTCCGATATGTTACCCCCGCACGCAGAGCCGGCGCCATGCGCCGGAAAGAGCAGCGTGTGGTCGCCGAGCGGCGCGATCTTGTTGTGAATGGAGTCGTACAGAATGCCGGCGTTCTCGCCGGTTATCTCGGGGTCGGGCAGGTCGGTGCGCCCGGTATCCCCAACAAACAACGCATCGCCGGTGAACACGCCCCAGCATTTGTCACCGGAGTCCTT
>JBHEPQ010000023.1:0-10738 GCA_046260215.1 Chromatocurvus sp. | reverse complement strand
GTCGCCGCTATTGTCGACGGGCCCGCCGAGCCGACAGCCTACAGCTGGCTGCAGGCGGTTTCCGGCAATGACTCCAGCGCCGAGCAGCCCATGGTGACGCTGGCCGTTGCCAAGCAGCGTGGTTCTAACGCGGTAACTGTCTCGGGACAGGCTCTGGCCAGTCTGAAACGCCTGCAGGCGGACATCCTGCCGCCCGAAGTCCGTCTCACGGTACTGCGCGACTACGGTGAAACGGCGGATGCCAAGGTCAACGAGCTGGTGACTTCCCTGGGCTTTGCCGTCCTGACGGTCGTGGTGTTTATCGGCGTTTTCCTCGGCTGGCGCGCGGCGCTGGTGGTGGGTCTGGCCCTGCCGGTGTGCTACGGCGCGACCCTGGCGCTGGACCTGGCGTTCGGCTACACGATCAACCGGGTCACTCTGTTTGCCCTGATCCTTTCCCTCGGTCTGCTGGTGGATGACCCGATCACCGGCGTGGACAATATCGACCGTTTTCTGCGCCGCGGCGAGGGCTCGCTGGCCGAGCGCGTGGGCGGCGCGATGCTGGAGATCCGCTCACCGCTGATCATGTCGACCCTGACCATTGTTGCGGCGTTCCTGCCGCTGGCGTTTATTACCGGCATGATGGGCCCGTATATGGCGCCTATGGCGTTCAACGTGCCTGTCAGTGTCATTATCAGTACGCTGGTCGCCTTTCTGGTAACCCCGTTTGTCGCCAGCCGGCTGCTGCGGGCAGGGCCGCCATCCGAGTCCGCTAAGGCGCCGGCGGGTCAGGGCCTGTACCGGTCGCTGCTGACGCCTTTCCTGGACAGCCGCGCCCGGGCGCGCACGCTTCTGGTGATCGTTGTATTGCTGTTTATTGCCTCGGCGCTGCTGCCGGTGTGGCGGGCGGTGCCGGTGAAGCTGCTGCCGTATGACAACAAGAACGAGGTTCAGGTGCTGTTGGACATGCCCGAAGGCAGCAGTCTCGAGCACACGGCGGCGACGCTGAGGCAACTGTCTGCGGTCGCGGCTCGGGTGCCGGAAGTGCGCTGGGTGGCGGCCTTTGCGGGTGAGCCCTCGCCCATGGATTTCAATGGCATGGTACGTCGCTACTATCAGCGAACGGCCCCACACCAGGGTGAGCTGCGCCTGGTGCTGGCGGACAAGGCGATGCGGGAGCACCAGTCTCACGCCGTCGTGCTGCGCCTGCGGGCGCTGCTGGCGCCACTGGTGGAGGAGGGGGTCTCGGTCAAGGTGGTGGAAGTGCCGCCGGGTCCGCCGGTGCTGAGTACGGTCGTGGCCGAGATCTACGCCGACACGCTGACGCCTTACGCAAGACAGGAAGCTGCGGCGCGGGAGCTTGTGCAGCGCCTGTCCCACGAACCCCACGTGGTGGAGGTGGATTCGACTCTGGAGGCCTCGCAGGCGCAGCAACGCTTTATTACGGATAAACAGAAAGCGACGTTATCCGGTATATCGACGGCGGACGTTGCCCGTCTTTTAACGCTGGCCAATGCGGGAGAAATCGCCGGCTACCTGCAGGACCCGGACGAGATACTGCCGGTGCCGATTGAGCTGCGCCTGCCCCGGAGGGAGCGTGTGCTGGAAGGGGACTTCCTGCGCCTGCTGGTCCGCGGTCGAGCCGGTATCACCGCGACCACGACCGAACAGGGGCTGGAGGTGGCGCCACAGCCGCTGGTTGCACTGGGCGAACTTGGCAGTTTTGAGACGCGCACGGTAGACAGCACTATTCATCGCAAGGATCTGCGGCAGGTCGTGTATGTGATGGCGGAGCTGAACGGTCGCACGCCGGCGTCGGTAATTGCCGACATAACTGCTGATCAGCTTGAACGGGACACACCGCGTAAGCGGGACAGCAGCGCGCCCGACTGGGATTCGCGCACGTTCCTCAATAGCGGCGGCGGTGAACCCTGGCAAATACCGCCGGGTACCGAGGTGAGCTGGACCGGCGAGGGCGAGCTGGCGATAACGATAGACGTATTCCGCGATATGGGTCTCGGTTACGCGTTTGCCCTGCTGGCGATCTTTGCCATTCTGCGCGCGCAGACGCGGTCGACCGCCCTGTCCCTGATCATCATGTCAGCCATACCGCTGACGGTGATCGGTATCATGCCGGGATTCTGGCTGATGAACCAGGTGGGGGAGCGTGTGGTCGCCGGTGCGCCCGATCCGGTCATGTTTACCGCAACCGCCATGATCGGGATGATTGCTCTCGCCGGCATCGTCGTGCGCAATTCGCTGATCCTGGTGGAGTTCATCGCCCAGTCCCTGGCTGAGGGAGAGACCCTCCGGGAGGCGGTACTTCAGGCCGGCGCCGTGCGAATGCGCCCGGTCATGCTGACAGCCGGTACGACCCTTCTGGGCAATCTCATCATTACCCTTGATCCGGTGTTCAATGGCCTGGCCCTGGCGATTATTTTCGGCATCGTTGCCTCCACCCTGTTTACACTGCTGATTGTGCCGGTGGTGTACTGGCTGGTGTTCAGCGACAACAGCCTTTCGCAGTCCGAGGAGCCTGCAGCATGATCCAACCAAGGAAATTCCTGTTGCCACTGGCGGCGCTGGCTCTCTTACTGTTGGTGATCGCCTGGATGGCGGGCATGTTCAACGATCGTATTGTTCCCGGCGTAGAGCCCGCCGCGGCCCGGGATGCCGATGATGCGCTTGTGGTCGACTACACGATGGAGCCGGTCACGGAGTCAGTGCCGGCATCTGTGCAGGCGCTGGAACACACCGTGGTCAGTTCCCGGCTGCTGGCACGGGTCAGCCGCCTGCTGGTGCGTTCGGGTGATGTGGTCGAGGCCGGCGCGCTTCTGGTGGCTCTGGAAGATGATGATCTGACCGCCCGGGCACGACAGTCGCAGGAAGCCGTCAACAGCGCACAGGCGCGCCTTGACGAGGCCAGTCGCAACCTGCAGCGGACGACCAGCATGCATGAGCGCGGCCTGCTGGCAGATGCTGATCTGGATGCCGCCATCTCGGCGGCACGCAGCCTGGAGGCCGAGCTGCAGCGCGCCCGGCGGCAGGTAGAGGAAAGTGAGGCGGCGCTGTCCTACGCGCAGGTGCGCGCGCCGATTGGCGGCCGCGTGGTCGAGCGCTTCGTTGAACCCGGTGACACGGTATCGCCGGGCCAGCGCATGCTGTCGCTGTACAACCCCGTGTCGCTACGCGTTGAGGCCTGGGTGCGCGAGTCACTGGCGCTTATTCTCACTGAAGGCGATACCCTACCGGTTGAAGTGCCGGCGCTCGACCGCAAGCTGGATGGAGCTATCGAGGAGATCGTGCCTGCCGCCGATCCCGGCGCCAGGGCCTTCATGATCCGCGTGCGTCTGCCGCCTGCCGATTCGTTGCTGCCCGGAATGTATGCGCGTCTGCGTATTCCGGCGGGCCGCGTCGAGCACCTGCTGGTGCCTCTGGCGCGCGTGCGATCCATCGGACAGCTCGATGTTCTGTGGGTGCAGGGCGACAGTGGATCGGAGCGCCGGTTTGTGCGACTCGGCGCGCCGCGTGACGATGGAACGGTCGAGGTCGTGGCAGGCCTCGCTGCAGGCGAGCGCGTGCTGAATCCGCCGGCTCGGTAAGCCTGAAGTGGTTACGGACGCCATGCTCGCTTACGGGGTGGTCTGACACGACAGGACCGCGCCCGCTCAGGTCAGCAGTGGTTTGCAGTCGCTGTATTTTTTTGCGATGTTTCTGAAATCCAAATCTTGCAATTGAGAATCACTATTAGTAAGATTCTCAGCCATATTGTGCTGCTGCGGGGCTGAGCCTTCCGGGCAGGGCGTCTTTGGAACCTGCAGGAGTATCTGGCTGTGAATAAGCATTTGCTGAATGTGGCGGTAACAATCGCCGTACTCGGTCTGGGCGCTGTCGGCACGACCGCGTCGGAGCTTGAGGAAATTACAATTGTCGGCTCCAGGGAGGCGGCGCGTGTCCTGCCCGGGTCGGGCAGCGTGGTTGACAACGAGCAAATCAGAATTGAGTTCGCTAACGATATCAACCAGCTGCTGAAAACCGTCCCCGGCGTGTATGTTCGCGAGGAAGATGGCTATGGCCTGCGCCCGAACATCGGCATCCGCGGTGCTACCTCTGAACGCGCGTCCAAGGTGACGCTGATGGAGGATGGCGTGATGACTGCCCCGGCCCCTTACTCCAATCCGGCTGCCTATTATTTTCCCACCGCGTTGCGCATGCACAGCACTGAGGTGCTGAAGGGTGCACCGCTGTTGCGTCATGGCCCGCAGACTACCGGTGGCGTGATCAATATGGTCTCGACGCCCATCCCCGAGGACTTCGGCGGGCGGGTCAACCTGCGCTATGGCGAGAATGCCGAGGCCGACCTGCTGGCCAGTGTGGGCGGCAAGCGCAACGGCTTCGGCTTTCTGCTCGAGACCGCCCAGCGCCGCAGCGACGGCTTCAAGAATATCGATGGCGGCGGCCAGGATTCGGGTTTCGAAATCGAGGATTATGTACTCAAGCTGGGCTGGGAAGGCGAGCGCCAGAGCGTGTTGCTCAAGGCCCAGTATTCCGATGAGACGTCCGACGAGACCTACCTGGGGCTGACGGACAGGGACTTTGCCCGCGCTGAGAATCGTCGTTACGGACTGTCTTCCATCGACCAGATGCAGAACGATCATGAGGGCTACAGCCTGACCTATCGGCTGGCGCTGACCGACAATATCGATATGACAGCCATTGCCTACCGCAACGAGTTCAGTCGCAACTGGTTCAAGCTCAGCGGTGGAGGTTCGTTGATCGGCGCAGCGAATGCCGGTGATGCCGACGCCCAGGCCGTGCTCGATGGCACCCGCGACATTACCGGCCTAAGTTACAAGAACAACAATCGCGCCTACACGTCCGAAGGTGTGGATTTGAACTTCGATATCGATTTTGGTCAGCATCAGCTCGCCCTCGGCGGACGCCTGCACGAAGACGATATGGATCGTTTTCAGCCGGTGGACATTTATGACCAGATTGACGGGCAACTTGTGCAGACCGGCGTCGTTCTACCCACGGGCGGCAACAATCGGTTTGAAACAGCCGAAGCCACGACGTTCTGGGCGGTAGACACCTGGCAGGTGAGTGAGGCTCTAAAGCTGAACCTTGCGCTGCGCTACGAGGATGTCGAGTCCAGCCGCCGGCAGTTTGCGGATGCCGAGCGGCTGACCACGCCCTCGGTGCGCGGCAACGAGGCTGCCGAGTGGCTGCCGGGCGCGTCCTTTACCTACGACCTGACCGGGAACTGGCAGGTGCTTGGCGGTGTCCATCGCGGTTTCTCCCCGCTCGGCGGTGGTGCGAAAGAGAATGAAGATCCGGAAATCAGCATCAACTACGAGGCGGGTGTGCGCTACAGCGGCGGCCTGTTTGTCGAGGCCATCGCCTTCTACAGCGACTTCGAGAACAAGAGCGAGAACTGTTCGAATGCGAGTCCCTGCAGCAACGGCGCCACCAGCGGATCTTTCGTCACCGGTGAGGCGGAGATCTCCGGCCTGGAAATGCAGCTCGGCACGACGCTGGAAATGGGTGAACTGCGTATGCCGGTGGACGCCATGTATACCTATACGAAGGCAGAGACCAGCGGCGACAACGCCTCCCTCGCCCTGTCTGATGGCGATCGCCTGGCTTCGGTGCCGGAGAACGTGTTCAGCCTGCGTATCGGGCTCGAGAGCGCGATGGGCTGGAACAACTACGCCGTGGTGAAGTACATCGATGAGATGTGCGTGAATATCGGGTGTAACAACAGCAGTAGTCCGTTTGCTGAGACGGAAGACCTGCTGGTGGTCGATTACATCAGTCGCTACGCGCTGAGCGATGGTGCCGTGGTGTTCCTGAAGGTCGACAACCTGCTGGATGAGCAGGCCATCGTGTCACGCCAGCCCGACGGTGCACGCCCCAACCGTCCGCGCACTGCGTCTGTTGGCGTGCAGTGGTCGTTCTGATCAGGAACCGACCCCGGCCCTGTGGAATCCATAGTCAAATTGATAGTGCATTTGCTAGTCGACCCGGTAGTCGATAACGGTAATGACATAGCACTGCTTACCCACCGGCGTCGCCACGCTCACTTCGTCGTCCAGGCGTTTGCCCAGCAGGGCACGGGCGACGGGTGAATCGATCGACAGGCGGCCCGACGGCAGGTCAAACTCGTCCGGCCCGACAATCTGCCAGCGCGTTTCTTCCCCGGCCTCGTTCTCCAGCATGACATGACAGCCAAAATACACCCGGCCAGTATCGGCAGGAGGGCTGTCGACAACGGTGACCTCCTCAAGGCGTTTGCCGATAAAGCGCACCCGGCTGTCGATCTCCCGCAGTCGCCGCTTGCCGTAGATGTAGTCGCCATTTTCCGAGCGATCCCCGTTCTTCGCCGCCTCGCGCACCACGTCCGTGACCTGCGGCCGCTCCACCTTCCACAATTGATATAATTCCTCGCGCAGGGCGCGCTCTCCAGCGGGGGTTATCAGCGCGGTGCCGCGGTGGCGGGGTGGGCGGTAACGGGACATACCGCGCAGTGTAGCGCGGCAATGGCAGCGCGGTAAGGGCAGTGCGGCCTGGCAGTGCGGTAAAAGGGGCCCGACCGTCGGACACTTGAACAGACAATGGAGCACCACAGACGATGCCACTGACGTTAACAGGAAAGCGACTCCAGAAATTGTTCCTGGCTGCTGGTATGACAATGGCGACGGCGACCGCCGGTGCGCAGTGTGTGGATGTGCAGGGCGACAGCGCGCAGGGTGGCATGATCTGGGGCAAGGTTCAGCCCGGGGCCGACGTGACGCTGGACGGTGAGTCGATCGATGTTCTCCCGGACGGACGCTTCGTCGCCGGATTTGGCCGCGATGCCGCGCTGCGCAGCCTGCTGGTCGTCGAGGTCGCCGGCGAGCGCTGCGAACAGCCGCTTAACGTTGCGAGCCGCGAATACCGCATACAGCGCGTGGAGGGCGTGCCCCAGCGCACGGTGACGCCGCCGCCGGAACAGCTTGACCGCATCCGCCGCGAACGGGCGCTGGTGGCAAATGCCAAGCGCCGGCGCGTCGAACGCCCGGAGTGGCTGCTACAGGTGGACGGCGGCTTTGACTGGCCCGCTACGGGCAGGATTTCCGGCGTGTATGGTAGTCAGCGCTTCTACAACGGTGAGCCCGGCAGCCCGCACTACGGCGTTGACGTTGCCGTGCCCACCGGCACGCCGGTGGTGGCGCCGGCCGCGGGCATCGTGACCCTGGCCGAGGATGACCTGTTCTACTCCGGCGGCACGGTGATCCTGGATCACGGCTATCAGCTGTCGTCTTCCTTCCTGCACATGAGTCGCGTGCTGGTGTCGGTGGGAGATGAACTGCAGCGCGGGGACCTGATAGGTGAGGTCGGCGCCACGGGCCGCGCCACCGGTCCGCACCTGGATTGGCGCATGAGCTGGCGCCAGGAGCGGGTGGACCCGCAGCGACTGGTCCCGCCCATGCCGATGCCCTGAAAAATCCGTATACTATGTGCCTGATGAATCGCGACACTGGATCGTCACAGGTCCTGCTACGGAGTCGGTATGATTGACAAGAAATTGCTGAGCATCCTGGTATGCCCGGTGACCAAAGCACCGCTGCAATACGATGCCGAGAAAGACGAACTGGTCTGCAAGGCCAGCGGTCTCGCCTACCCGGTGCGCGACGGCATCCCGGTCATGCTCGAAAGCGAAGCCCGCCAGCTCACCGCCGACGAAAAACTGGGGTAAACCGTGTCTGATACGATTTTTGGCAAGATCATCGCCGGCGACATACCGGTGGACAAGCTTTATGAAGACGAGCACTGCATCGCCATACGCGATATCAATCCGCAGGCGCCGGTGCACGTTCTGGTTATCCCGAAAAAATCCATCGCCAGGCTCTCGGACGCCAGTGCTGAGGACCAGGCACTGCTGGGGCACCTGATGCTGGTGGCGGGGAAGATTGCCGAGCAGGAAGGCGTGAGCGATGCATTCCGCCTGATCGTCAACAATGGCGAGGGTGCGGGCCAGACCGTCTTTCATCTCCACCTGCATATCATCGCCGGCCGGGAGTTCGCCGAAGGCCAACTGGCGGGCTGACGCCGCCGCACTGACAGAGACCCATTATGAAGACCGGAGACATACGCGAGGCATTCCTGGCGTTTTTCGAGCGCCACGGGCATACCCGGGTGCCCAGCAGTTCGCTGGTCCCGATAGATGATCCGACGCTGCTGTTCACCAACGCCGGTATGAACCAGTTCAAGGATACCTTTCTCGGCACCGATCCACGGCCCTATGCGCGTGCGACAAGCTCCCAGCGTTGCGTACGCGCCGGCGGCAAGCACAACGATCTGGAAAACGTCGGCTACACCGCACGCCATCACACCTTTTTCGAGATGCTCGGCAACTTCAGCTTCGGCGACTACTTCAAACGCGACGCCATTCGTTTTGCCTGGCGCTTCCTGACCGAAGAACTGGGCCTGCCACCGGAGCGTCTGTGGGTCACCGTGCATGTTTCCGACGACGACGCCGAACGGATCTGGATCGAGGAAATCGGCTTTCCCGCCGAGCGTATTTCGCGGCTGGATGAAGACAACTTCTGGCAGATGGGCGATACCGGTCCCTGCGGCCCCTGTTCCGAGCTGTTCTACGATCACGGCCCCGATGTGCCGGGTGGTCCGCCCGGCAGCCCGGACGACGATCTCGACCGCTATATCGAGATCTGGAATCTGGTATTCATGCAGTTCAACCGCGACGCCGCCGGCGCTATGACACCTCTGCCGAAGCCCTCTGTGGACACCGGCATGGGTCTCGAGCGTATCGCTGCCGTGCTGCAGGGTGTGCACAGCAATTACGAAATCGACCTGTTTCAGGCGCTGATCAACGCCGCCGCCGATGTGCTGGGTATTGACGACCGCGAGGCATCGTCCCTGCGCGTCATCGCCGACCATATCCGTTCCTGCGCATTCCTCGTTGTGGATGGCGTGCTGCCGGGCAACGAGGGCCGCGGCTATGTACTGCGGCGTATCCTGCGCCGTGCGATTCGCCACGGTAACAAGCTAGGCGCGGACAGGCCGTTTTTCCATCAGCTGGTGGCGCCGCTGGTCGCGCAGATGGGTGATGCCTACCCCGAGCTGCGGCGTCAGCAGGCTGCCATCGAAAAGGCCCTGCTGGCGGAAGAGGAGCAGTTCGCCAAGACCCTCGACAACGGCATGGCGATCCTCGATGAGGCACTGGCCGGGCTGGACGGCGACGAGATTCCCGGTGAGCTGGTTTTCCGACTGTATGATACCTACGGATTTCCAACCGACCTGACCAACGATATCGCCCGTGAGCGCGGACTGACGCTCAATATGGCGGGCTATGAGGCGGCTATGGCCGCCCAGCGCGAGCGATCCAAGGAAGGCGGCAGCTTCCGTGTCGATTACAACGCCTCACTCCGGCTCGACGGCAGCACGCAGTTTACCGGCTACGAAGGTCTCGCGGGTCGCGGCCGCGTGTTGGCGCTATTGTGCGACGGTGAGCCGGTAAGCTCGCTCGCGGCCGACCAACACGCTGTTGTCGTTCTCGACAGTACCCCGTTCTACGCCGAATCTGGCGGCCAGATGGGTGACACCGGCTACCTGGAGGCGGACGGCGCACGCCTGGAAGTGACCGATACCACAAAGGCCGGGGCGCATCATCTGCACCATGTAAACGTCCTGGAGGGGACGCTTGCCGAGGGGGATGTGCTTGAGGCGCGCGTCGATCATGGTCTGCGCCAGCGTACACGCCTGAATCACTCGGCGACCCACCTGCTGCACGCGGCGCTGCGGGAGATTCTGGGCGATCACGTGGCCCAGAAAGGCTCACTGGTGGATTCGCGACGCCTGCGCTTTGATTTTTCCCACCCCGATGCCGTGTCCCATGAGCAGCTGCGCGCCATCAGCGAGCGCGTGAACGGACAGATTCGGGCCAACACCCCGGTGACCACGCGCCTGATGAGCATGGACGAGGCGATGGCCGCCGGCGCGATGGCGCTGTTCGGCGAGAAATATGGCGATGAGGTGCGCGTGCTCAGCATGGGCGAGGATGATTTTTCGGTGGAGCTGTGCGGCGGCACCCATGTTGACCGGACCGGTGATATCGGCTTTTTTCGCATTACCACGGAGGCCGGCGTCGCCGCCGGCGTGCGCCGGATCGAGGCAGTGGCGGGTGAGGGCGCCATCGCGGCCGTCGACGAGGAATCAGAACAGCTGCAGGCGGTGTGCGAGGCTTTGAAGGCGAGCCCGACGGCGGTGGTGGAGCGGGTGGTCAACCTGCGCAGCGAGGCCCGGGAACTGGAAAAAGAGGTGGCGCGTCTCAAGCAGAAGCTGGCGACCTCCACCGGTGGCGACCTGACTTCCCGCGCGGTTGCCGTGGAAAATACGAAAGTGCTGGCCGCCAATGTCGATGGCGCCGACGCAAAGACCTTGCGCGAGACCATGGATCAGTGCAAGAACAAGCTGGGCAGCGGGGTCGTGTTTCTCACCACCGTCAACAACGACAAGATATCCCTGACCTGTGGCGTCACCGCCGACCTCACGGAGCGCATCAAGGCCGGCGACCTGATGCGTGAATTTGCCGGTCGCCTGGGCGGCAAGGGCGGCGGTCGGCCCGACATGGCGCAGGGTGGTGGAACCGATGTTGCCGCGCTGGATGACGTTCTGGCGGCGATTCCGGGCTGGGTGGGCGAACGAATGGGCGTGAGTGCGTGAGCCTCATCGTCCAGAAGTTTGGCGGAACCTCGGT
>JBHEPQ010000019.1:0-9690 GCA_046260215.1 Chromatocurvus sp. | reverse complement strand
CTCGCCGCTGCCCGGCGTCAGACGGATGACCACACCGCCGGGAAGCTCAAGACGCATGGGCTGGGTCAGATGGTGCTCCAGAGTCTCCTGTGCCGGCAGTGTCTGTGGCTGGCCATCAACAACGAACTGCAGCTCATGGGCCGCCTCCAGTTCGAGGCGCGTGGACGCGCGGTCCCGCAGCGCCCCGGCGAGGGCCATTGCGTTATGTGCCGCCTGGATATCGCGGCGGCCCTGTTCATCGATGATGATGGCGTCGCGCTGCTGCCTCAGTGCGCCGGCGCGAGCGCTCAACTCCCCGAGGCGCTGCAGGCGCTCCTCGATGTCCCGCCGCGTATTGGTGTCGGCGAGGTACTGCAGATCCTTCTGTGCGCGCTGTTCGCTCTCCTGCTGTTGCCGGCGGCGCTGCCTGACCTGCACGAACGTGTCTCGCCGTTCGCCAACAGCCGCCTTCTGCCGGGCCAGAATTGCTGCCTGCGGATCGAGCCGGGTTGAGAGTTCCTGTATCCGGGCCTGAATACTGGCGCTTTCCTGTGCCTGGCGCTGTCGCACATCGCGCCTGGCGATCGCGCCGTTGAGCAGTTTTTCCAGAGGCTCCCGCGCCTCTTCAGCGCGTGCGATATCGCCCTCGAGCCGGTCGATAGCAGCCCAGCGTGCACTGAGCTCCTGCTCGTTCGCCTGCAGATCCGGCTGGCTCTGTCGCCGGTGACGGATATCCTCCTCCAGTCGCTCCAGCGTGAGAAGGTCATCGTAAAGGGTCTGCAATGAGTCGCGCAGGCGAGCCACCTCGCTTTCCAGGCCCTGGACATCCGCGACCTGCTCGAGGAAGCGCTCTTTGCCGGCACTCGGCGTGAAATAGCGCTCGTACTCCGTACGTGCGGCTTCCAGCAGTACCGAACCGTCACCGTCACGCCCCTGGCCACCGGAGGCGCTGTCCAGAGCCTGCGCCAGGCCGCTGGAATCAGCCAGCTTGATCGTGCCGAGCGCCTGACCCTGCTCCACCAGCAGGGTTTCCCAGAGTCCGATATCCAGATGTTCATCGAGGATCGCGCGGACCCGGTTGTGTGCATCGCCGCCGGTGAGCTGCTCCGCGCGGGGGGTGTGAATGCGCAGCTCGGTTCTCGACTGGCGGTTGTAGGTCTTGCTATAGGTGAAATGCACATCGCCGCATTCGATCTCCGCCTCGACGCGGCTGCCGACGTCCTCACCCACAGGCTGTATGGCCTTGACCTCTCTCTTCTTTGAGGAGTCCTGTTCGCGGAACAGCATCCGCAGCGCTTCCACCAGGGTGGACTTGCCGATCTCGTTGGCGCCCTCAATCAGGGTCACGCCCTCGCTGAGGGTGATCTCGCGTTCGGCGATGGCGCGCCAGCTGCGCAGTGCAAGGCGATGTATTCTCATTGCGCTGCGTTGCCGCCGGCGAGGCGATACATGAGGCGCAGCGCATCCCGGGCCACGGGATCGTGCCCGGCGGTGGACAGCAGGTCGCGCCAGGTCTCCGCGGCATAGCCGCCGAGAGCGACCGCATCCTCGTCGAGAGTGTCGGGCACGACGGCAAGGTCCGTGGTGCTCTTGCGGCGGCGCAGGCTGGCAAAAGCGTCGGCGGCTTTCTCCATGCAGGCATCGAGGGCTGCTGCGGTGGCAAGATTGATCGTGCCGGTAAAGCCAACCTTGACGATGGTCCGGGTTTTGCCCGGGATGGCGTCCAGCCAGTCGCGGAATCGCTCAACGTCGGCGACGTCGGCGATTTCCTGCTGCGCCGCCAGGAACTGCCAGTCGCCACAGGCCAGTGGCGTGACCGCCGCGGTGTCGAGGTCCACCAGCAGGCAATGGTTCGGATCAGTTTCATCAAAATCCGTTGCCAGCGGTGCGCCGGAGTACCAGATGCGACCGCTGACGCCGACGCGGGTTACCGAGTGGCGGTCGCCAAGGGCGATGTAATCCACCCTGCCGTCTGCCAGGGCAGCTTCCAGCGTGGCCAGGGCAATTACCCCGGGCTGGCTGTGGTCCGGCGCCAGGCTGTCGACCTGCCCGTGGCCCAGGAAAACCCGCCGGGTGCCGGCCTGTGGCGCCAGTGCGCCGAGGACGTCTGCGCACTGGTCTGCTGCCGGTCGCTTGCTGCGCCACGGCGCGCCGATGATCTCGATGTCCCGGTGGTCCGGCACGCATACGGGAGCGCTGTCGCGAAGCACGTTGACGCGGTCGCCCAGGGCGTTGAACGCCTCCGTCTGAAACAGCGAGGAGGCGTCCAGCGGATCGTGGTTGCCCGGCAGCAGAAAGACCGGCACGGGCAGGGCCGCGATGGCGTCAAGCGCCCGCGCCATGGTCGATCGGGACAGCTGGTTGGATTCGAAGACATCGCCCGCCACCACAATAAAGGCGGCGTCGTGCGCCCGGGCCAGCTCCCCCACTGCAGTGATCGTGTCGATGCGCGCTTGCGCGAACCGTGCGCCCGCCTCCTGGCTGAGAAAGGCGCGTGTCATGCCGATCTGCCAGTCGGAGGTGTGAATGAACTTCATAGGCGAACTCCCCGGAGCGCACAGCTTAGCGGCTCGTTCCGGAAGTGGCCAGCGCGGGGTGCCCGACACACTGCTGCGGCTAGCGCTTTTTTGCCGCAAACGCTAAAGTCATGGCAACGCACTACCAGAGAGACGTCATGACCCCCACTGCCCACCTCAAACCCCTTGTCTTCGGAACCCTGGTCGCGCTGGCCCTGGCGGTTTCACCCCTGCGCGCCCAGGAACCAGAGGGCTACCTTGACGACTACCTCCCCGTGGATAATGCCCTGCTGGTGGATGTACCCGAACCCGCACGCAACGTGGACGATCCCGACGTCCAGCGCGGCCGATACCTGACCGGCCTGCTCGGCTGCGCCAGCTGTCATACCGATGGCGCCCTGCTGGGTGCGCCCGATACCGATCGTTCACTCGCCGGGTCCCGGGTGGGCATTGCGATCTCCGATCCCATGCGTGAGCGCTACCCGGCAATCGTCTATCCCCCGAATATCACGCCGCACGATAACACCGGCATTGGCGCCTGGACCGAGTCCGAGCTGGTGAGTCTGCTGCGTGGTGGCATGGATCGCCACGGCGGGCGGGCGCTGCCGGTCATGCCCTGGCAGAACTACGCGCGCCTCAAGACGTCAGACGCACTGGCGATTGCGCGCTACCTGCAGAACATCGAGCCGGTGGATCATCGCGTACCGCGTCGGGTGAGCGAGGGGACTCCGGCACCGGCGCCCTACATTCACGTGGGTCTTTACCAGCGGCGTCAATGAAGGTCTGCAAGTTTGGCGGATCCAGCCTGGCCAGTGCCGCGCAGCTGCGCAGGGTGCGCCGTTTTGCGTCGGGCGGCCAGTCCGGTTATCGTAAACGGATGTTCCCGGGTTCGGGGCGCCACTAATTTTCCAGACGCAGAGAGCGAGTGATGTCGACAACCGTCGCCCGGGCGATAGCCGATGATTGTGAATTATTCGAACGTTACCACCGCACCCGTCAGCACACTCTGAGGCTGGTTCAGGGTCTGACAGCCGAGGATATGCAGGTACAGGTCGCTGATCATGTCAGCCCTACGAAATGGCATCTGGCGCACACCAGCTGGTTCTTCGAGCGTTTTCTGCTGATACAGGAACTGCCCGGCTACCGCGTTTTTGATCCCGATTTTGACTATTTATTCAACTCGTACTACGTGACCGTCGGCAGCATGCACCCGAGGCCGCAGCGGGGCTTGCTAAGTCGTCCGGGTCTGGACCAGGTGCTCGCCTACCGCGACCATGTGGATGAGGCCATGCGGACATTGCTGGCCGGGTCGTTCGATCCGGAGCTGCAGCGCCGCACCGAGCTGGGCCTGCAGCATGAACAACAGCATCAGGAGCTCATGCTCACGGATATCAAGCAGGTTATGGCGGCGAACCCCCTCGAGCCCGCATTGATCGACAGAATCCCAGAAACGCCGGCGACCCTGGCGCCGCTGGCATTTCTGGACGGCCCGCAGGGTGTGTGCGAGACAGGCCATGCCGGTGAGGCTTTCGCGTTTGACAACGAGGGTCCGCGGCATCGCGTTTTCCTTCAACCCCATGCGCTGGCGCACCGGCTCGTGAGTAACGGCGAGTACCGGGAGTTCATTCAAGACGGCGGGTACGACAACCCGGCGCTGTGGCTGTCAGACGGCTGGGCGATGAAATGCGCGTCGGCCTGGCAGCAGCCCCTGTACTGGGACGCGGCGCTGGAGACCGAATTCACCCTCGCCGGGCGACAGCCGATAGATCCGAACGCGCCGGTCACACACCTGAGCTTTTACGAGGCGGATGCCTACGCCAGCTGGGCAGGCGCCAGGCTGCCCACGGAGGCCGAATGGGAGGTGGCCGCAGGCAATGAGCCCCATTCCGATGCCGATGACAGCGGCGCGGCCTGGCACCCGGGCGGTGGAGACGGGAGACAGAATCTGCAGCAGTTGTTCGGTCAGTGCTGGCAGTGGACGGCGAGTGCCTACGGTCCCTACCCGGGCTATCGGCCGCCCAAAGGCGCCATGGGTGAATACAACGGCAAGTTCATGTGCAATCAGATGGTGCTCCGCGGCAGTTCCTGTGTCACGCCTCCCGGTCATGCCCGCTCGACATACCGCAACTTCTTTTATCCGTCGGATCGCTGGCAGTTTTCCGGCATCCGGCTCGCACGTTAGCGGAGGCTAATTATGAATCAGGCACAATCGCTCAGCGATCAGCAACCGGATACCTGGCAGTTTCTGCAGCATGTATACGAGGGCCTGGCCGCGCCGCAGAAGTGGCTTTCCCCCATGTACTTTTATGACGCCGCCGGCTCACAGCTGTTTGACCGCATCTGTGAACAGGAAGAGTACTACCCCACCCGTACCGAGCTGCATATCATCGAGACGCAGCTCGCGGAGATTGTCAGTGTGGTGGGCGACAGGGCGCTCATCATTGAGCCCGGCAGCGGGAGTAGCCTGAAAACCCGTACGCTGCTTGGCGCACTGCGTGATCCCGCGGGCTATGTCCCTGTGGAAATCTCCCGCGAGCACCTGCTGGATGCGGTCGCGAGTCTGCGCGAGACCTTTCCGGCGCTGCCCGTGCTACCCGTGTGCGCCGATTTTACCGCACCTTTTGATGTTCCTGCCCCGCGAATGCCGCCGCAGCACCGCGTGATTTTCTTCCCCGGATCAACGATCGGCAATTTCCCTCCATCGGAGGCAGTGGCGCTGCTTTCCAGTCTGCGATCGACCGTGTCACCCGGGGATGGTCTGCTTATTGGCGTCGATCTGCGCAAGGATATCCCCGTTCTTGAGCGTGCCTACAACGATGCCGCCGGCGTCACTGCCGCGTTCAATCTCAATCTGCTGCATCGCATCAATCGCGAGCTCTCGGCAGACTTCGAGCCCGAGAGATTCGCGCACCGCGCGCAGTGGAATGAGCAGGAGAGCCGCATCGAAATGCACCTGGTCAGCAAGGACACGCAGCAGGTACGCGTGGGTGAACGGGTATTCGACTTTGCGCGCGGCGAATACATACTCAGCGAGTGCTCTTACAAGTTCACCCTGCAGGGCTTCGCGGCGCTTGCCGGGGACGCCGGATGGCGCAGCCGGCAGAGCTGGACAGACCCACGGAATTATTTCTCGCTGCAGTATTTTGACAGCGTCTGCGACTGAGTCCGGGCGCTACCTGAAACGACAGCATCACGCGACATGCATTTTTCCCTGCACCAGGTCGACGCCTTCACTGACCGCGTTTTTGCCGGAAATCCGGCTGCCGTCTGTATTCTGACAGGATGGCCCGACGATGTGCTGATGCAGCAGGTCGCCGCCGAAAACAATCTGTCCGAGACCGCATTTCTTGTCGCCGATGCAGCGCGTGCCGATCACTTTGCACTGCGCTGGTTTACGCCGGGCGCGGAGGTCGATCTGTGCGGGCACGCCACGCTCGCATCCGCTTTCGTGATTTTTGAGTCCATGAACGTCAAGGGTGGCACCTTGCACTTTCACACGCGCAGCGGTCAGCTAACGGTGACCCGGGGCGACGCCGGCCGGCTGCGTATGGATTTTCCCGCCTGGCCGGCACGGGGGGTGGTCGATGATGAGGCCGCACGCATCGCCACCGCTCTGGACGCAGCCCTGGGTGCGCGCCCGGTCGAGGTACAGCGCGCGGTGAACCTGCTGGCAGTATTTGACAGCGAAGAGACACTGCGCTCGCTGCGCTATTCCCCGGCGCTGGTTCCTGCGCTGGAGGCGGCTAATGCCTGGGGCCTGATCGCTACCGCGCCGGGGGCTGCGGGCGCGGCGCATGACTTTGTCTCTCGCTTTTTCGCACCGCTCAAGGGTGTCGATGAGGACCCTGTGACCGGGTCCGCACACTGCACGCTGATGCCGTACTGGAGTGCGCGTATGCAGCGATCAACGCTGACGGGTTACCAGGCATCCCGTCGTGGTGGAACCGTGTACTGCGAAATGGCCGGCGACCGGGTGTTACTCAGCGGCGAATGTCGTCAATTCCTTGTAGGCACCATCACGCTCGCGGATTGATGGCGACGATGGAGTAGGGCAGCAGGCTGGTCTCATCCGGTGCCTGATCAAGGGATTTGGCCAGGGCGAACAGACTGGCGTGGTGCGACGCGAGCAGTCGCCAGCGACCATCGGCAAGCGTTTGCAGGTCGATACCGTGGGCGTGCAGCGGCGCTTCCGGTGCGGGGCAGTCCGCGCTCCCCCAGCCCGGCGTGGGCTCTATCGCCATGTGGTCCTTGGCAAACAGGGGCTCGACACGCTGTTCCTGCGTATGCAGGAGAAAGATGCCGCCAGGGCCCGCCATCTGACCAAAAATGACCTGTCCGTCCCTGGGCGCACGCACCAGGTCTTCGGGCGCAACCACGCCGCAGATCGGCAGGAAGCCGTTGGCAACCTCGCAGGGCGTCGGAAGACGAACCAGCCCCGCAGTCCTGAGTCAGTCCCCGAACTGCATTTCCGACGGCGCTCGCTCCTCGCGCAGCCGCGCCGCGGTGTCTTCGACGCCGCGCAACACGCGCAGCATGTTTCTGCCGGCGATTTTCTCGAGTTCATCCTCTGTGTAGCCACGCGCTAGCAGCTCTGCAAACAGGGCGGGGTAGGTGGAGACGTCCTCCAGGCCGGTGGGCAGCGTGGGTACGCCATCAAAATCACCGCCGATGCCAATGTGATCCACGCCAATCAGATCGCGGATGTGGTCAATGTGATCCGCCACCTGTGCCAGGGTTGCCTTCGGTATCGGATTGGCGGCGTCCCAAACATCCATCGCCTCCTCGATGACGGCTGGACGCCCCGGGTTCAGCGACATGACGCGCGCAAGCTCCGCCTCACGATCAGCGACAGCCTGTCGCACCTCCTCTGAAGTGAAGCGTTCGACAAAGGTCACCATGATCAGGCCGCCGTTGTCCTGCAACTGCTGCAGAACGTCGTCGGGCACATTGCGCGGGTGACCGCTCAGCGCCAGCGCGTTGGAGTGGGAAAACATCACCGGTGCCTCGGATACTGCCAGTGCATCCTGCATCGTTGCCGGCGTGGCATGGGATAGATCCACGACCATGCCGAGCCGGTTCATCTCGCGCACCACTTCCTCGCCGAAACCGGTAAGACCGTCGTGCTGTGGATCGTCTCCGGCGGCGTCGGCCCAGTCCAGCGTGCGCGAATGCGTCAGTGTCATGTAGCGCGCGCCCAGGCGGTGGAACATTCTCAGGGCGCCCAGCGAGTTGGCGATGGCATGCCCGCCTTCCATGCCGATAAGTGAGGCGATCCTGCCTTCCGCAAAGGCGTTTTCAACATCCTCCGCGGTGAGTGCCAGCGCAAACGTATCGGGGAAACGGGCGATCATCCCGTGAACGAAATCAATCTGTTCCAGCGTGGCGAGCACGGCCTCTGGTTCACTGGTGTTCGCTGGGGAATACACGGACCACCATTGCGCACCCACATGGCCGTCGCGCAGACGCGAGATGTCCGTATGCGGCGGGTTTTCAGAGCCATCAGCTTCCGCTGTCAGCGTGTCCCGAAGATCCAGCTCACTGAATCGGTAATCCACGCGGCCCCGGTACTGCCATGGCAGATCATTGTGGCCATCGAACAGCGGTACGCGGTCGAGTAGCTCTCTGGCCTCGGCGATATAGCCATCGCTTTCGCCGGCTGCATTCTGCGCGTTGGCGGCGTTGGCGAGTGATAGAATCAGTGCGCCTGCGGCGAGTGAAGCTGCGATGGCGTTGGTCATGCGTGCTCTCCAATTTTTGACTGAGTTGCTATGGTAACCTGAGTTACCGGCTCAGGTCCCATTCAGCCTGAGCCTGGTAAAAAGCACTCTCACGCGCGGGTTATGCTTACGAAGCACAGTGTTCACACGAACGAGGAGGAAGCGCGATTTGACCATGCCCAGCGAACAGTTCGCCGCCCGTTTCAGTGATCGAGTGGCGTCCTTTGCCGATGCGGAGGCTGGTGTCTGGGCAGTGCACGACAGCGCTTGCGAGCGTCATGCGCGGGGCGAGAACATCTATCTGCTGTCGATTGGTGACCCGGACCTGCCGACGCTGCCCTCTACTATCGAAGCGACGATTGAGAGCCTGCGCGATGGACGCACGCACTACGCGCCCGGTCGCGGCGAGCTGCACCTGCGACGCGTCATTGCAGATATCGAGGCGCGCGCCTCCGGCCGGCCCTGTGATCCCGACGAGATCATTATTTTCCCGGGGGCTACCAATGCCATCTATTCCACGCTGGCCTGCATCACCGATCCCGGTGATGCCGTCGTGGTCGCCGAACCCATGTACGTGGGTTACGATGGTATATTCAAGGCACTGGGCATTTCCAGGTCGGTGGTCTCGCTGGCTCCTGAAACAGGCTTTCGCCTCTGCGCGGAAGCGGTGAAAGGCGCGGTCACGCCGCACACACGTGCCGTGCTGCTCAACACGCCCGGCAATCCGGCGGGCAACGTGATCGACGCCGAAACCCTTGCCACGCTTGCTGCCTGGTGCCGGGAGAATCACCTCTGGCTGATCTGTGACGAGGTGTACTCCATGATCACCTTTGAGCGACAGCACGTGTCGCTGCGGCGTGCCGCCGCGGAGCTGGACAACGTCGTGATCATCGACAGCCTCTCCAAATCCCACGCCATGACCGGTTGGCGGCTCGGCTGGACCGTGTCCGGCCGCGAATTTGCGGACCGCCTGCTGGCGTTCACCAGCGCCACGGTTTTTGGCTGCTGCCAGTTTGTCCAGGATGCCGCCGCATTTGCCCTGACCAATGATGAGGCCTACATTGCCGGCGTTCGAGAGGAATATCGCAGGCGCCGCGATTACCTGTGCCATAGAGTAAACGCCATGCAGGGACTGAACTGCGTGGCGCCGCAGGCCGGTATGTTTGTCATGCTGGATGTGTCCGGCAGCGGCCGTGATGGTGAGCGATTCGCGAATGAGCTTCTGGATCGCCACGCGGTGTCGGTACTCCCGGGTGCAGGGTTCGGCCCCGGCTGCAGTGATTTTGTGCGGGTGTCGCTTTGTCAGCCCCTCGATGTATTGGGCCCGGCGCTGGATCGTATGGAGCAGTACCTTCTTGAATGCAGCGAAGAGGAAAACTGAGTAATGCCGATGTCCTTCGGCATCCCGCCTTGATGGAAGTAACACTATGAATAGAACAGCGAGCCGCCTGGTTGCGGGGCTGGCAATGACAATGCTT
>JBHEPQ010000353.1:0-3752 GCA_046260215.1 Chromatocurvus sp. | reverse complement strand
GCGCAACCTGGCGCCCAGGCTGTCCGCCCGCCTCAAGGTCATGTCGCAGATGGATATTTCCGAGCGCCGGGTTCCACAGGACGGGCGTATTCAGCTGAAGCTGTCGAAGAACCGCAATATCGATTTCCGGGTCAACACCCTGCCTACCCTGTTCGGTGAGAAAATCGTGCTGCGTATCCTTGACCCGGCCAGCGCACAGATGGGTATCGACGCGCTCGGCTATGAGCCGGAGCAGAAGGCGATGTACATGCGGGCGCTGGACCAGCCCCAGGGCATGATTCTGGTTACCGGCCCGACCGGCTCCGGCAAGACGGTATCGCTGTACACCGGCCTCAATATTCTTAACGAGCCCCATCGCAACATCTCCACGGCAGAAGATCCGGTGGAAATCAACCTGTCCGGCATCAACCAGGTTCATGTCAATCCGCGGGTGGGGCTGGGCTTTGCCGAGGCACTGCGTTCCTTCCTGCGCCAGGATCCGGACGTGATCATGGTGGGGGAGATACGCGACCTGGAAACGGCGGAAATCGCGGTCAAGGCCGCGCAGACCGGTCACCTGGTGTTGTCGACGCTGCACACCAACAGCGCGGCGGAAACCATCACCCGACTCCTGAACATGGGCGTTCCCGCGTTCAACCTCGCGACATCGGTCAGCCTGATCATCGCCCAGCGGCTGGCGCGCCGACTGTGCAAGGAATGCAAGGTACCGGCAGATCACATCCCCCACGATGTCCTCCTGCAGGAGGGCTTTACGGAAAAAATGCTTGAGAATGCCACGATCATGAAGGCGGTCGGCTGTAAGGTCTGCTCAGACGGCTTCAAGGGGCGCGTCGGCGTGTATGAGGTGGTGCGCATTACACAAAGCATCGCCAATCTCGTGATGACCAACGCCAACTCGATGGACATCGCCAGACAGGCACGCGAGGAAGGCTTCCACGATCTGCGACAGGCCGCACTCCTGAAGGCGGCGCAGGGGCTGATCACTCTTGAAGAGGTCAACCGCGTCACAATCGACTAGACTACGACCTATAGATGCCACACAGGCCCTGACCAGGAACCGACTATGGCTACCACTGCAACCAGTGACCTTTTTACCTGGAACGGAACAGACAAGAACGGCCGCCAGACCAAGGGCGAAATCAATGCGTCTTCCCAGGCGATGGCACGGGCCCAGCTGCGGCAGCGGGGGATCACGCCGAAGTCGGTCAAGCGCAAAGCCAAACCGCTGTTCAGTGCGCGCAAGAAGCCGATCAAGGCGGCGGACATCGCCATTTTCACCCGCCAGCTGGCGACCATGATGAAAGCCGGCGTGCCGCTGGTGCAGAGCTTTGATATCGTCGCCGACGGCCTGGAAAATCCGACCATGCGCAAGCTGGTGACGACGATCAAGAACGACGTCGCCGGCGGTACCGGCCTCGCTGTGTCGCTTTCCAAATACCCGCGTCATTTCGATGAGCTGTTCTGCAGCCTGGTCGGCGCCGGCGAGTCCGCGGGCACCCTGGAAGTCATGCTCGATCGCGTGGCGACCTACAAGGAAAAAACCGAGGCCCTGAAGGCCAAGATCAAGAAGGCGATGACCTACCCGATCGCGGTTATCGTCGTCGCGCTGGTGGTTACCGGAATCCTGCTGGTCAAGGTGGTTCCGCAGTTTGCCGAAACCTTCCAGAGTTTCGGCTCGGACCTGCCCGCGTTTACCCTGATGGTGCTGCGTCTGTCGGAATTCGTGCAATCCTGGTGGCTGATCATGGTCGGCGTCATCGTCGCTATGGTGTACGGCTTTCGTGAGGCGCGAC
The DNA here is from genome assembly GCA_046260215.1 of Chromatocurvus sp. Lineage (GTDB taxonomy): Bacteria > Pseudomonadota > Gammaproteobacteria > Pseudomonadales > Halieaceae > Chromatocurvus. The sequence goes on along the minus strand of JBHEPQ010000353.1, from coordinate 1,959 downwards.
TGCGCTCGCAGGGGTTTGCCGAGGCCATCGACAAACTGGCGCTGAAGCTGCCCGTTGTCGGCGGTATCGTCCACGATGCCGTGGTCGCACGTTTCGCGCGCACGCTGGCAACCACCTTCAACGCCGGGGTGCCGCTGGTCGAGGCGCTGGAATCCACTGCCGGCGCGGCGGGCAACTCGGTCTACGCGCAGGCCATCCTGGTTATTCGCGACGATGTCACCACGGGCTCCACGCTTTACCAGTCCGTCAAATCCACGGGGCTGTTCCCCAACATGCTGCTGCAGATGATCTCCATCGGTGAGGAGTCGGGACAGCTCGACGAGATGCTCGACAAGGTAGCGACGTTCTACGAGGAGGCCGTGGACAACTCCGTCGACAGCCTCAGCTCCCTTATGGAGCCGGTCATCATGTCCGTACTCGGCGTGCTCGTCGGCGGACTGATGGTGGCAATGTACCTGCCGATCTTCATGCTGGGATCGGTGATTTGATGCACGCAGACCCGCGCACGGCCCGGTAACATGCTCTCGCTGTGGCTCACCGGAAATCCGCTCTGGTTTTACGGGGTGCTCGGCATTCTCGGCCTGCTGGTGGGGAGCTTTCTCAACGTCGTCACACTGCGTCTGCCGCGCATTCTTGAGCATCGCTGGGAAGAAGAGTGCATGCAGTTTCTGAATGCGGACTCCGACAGTCTTGAACACGCTGAAAGTCATGAACGCGATAACAGTCTTGAACACGATGACAGTCATGAACGCGATAACAGTCATGAACACGATGACAGTCATGTAAACGATAACAGTCGTGCAGACGATAGCAGTCAGGCAAACGAGAAAAGTGGCGAGCGCGGAGAAACCACCACCGCGTTTTCACTGGCCTACCCGCCATCGCACTGCCCCCACTGCAAACACCCGATCCGCCCCTGGCATAACGTGCCGGTCATTGGCTGGCTCTGGCTGCGCGGGCGCTGTCCTGACTGCGGCGCGGGTATCTCCTGTCGCTACCCGATCGTCGAGGGTCTCACCGGCATTGTATCCGTGTATCTGGGGCTGCAGTTCGGCGCAACACCCCTGCTCGCGGGTGCACTGCTGCTGAGCTGGGCCCTGATCACGCTGGCGGTGATCGATATGGACACCCAGCTGCTGCCGGACGACATTACCCTGCCGCTCCTCTGGCTGGGACTGCTGTTCAACCTCACTACCGGTTTCGTGCCACTGGCGGACGCCGTCATCGGTGCCGTGGCGGGCTATCTGTTGCTGTGGAGTCTGTATTGGGGCTTTAAACTGCTGACGGGCAAGGAGGGCATGGGCTACGGCGACTTCAAGCTGCTCGCTGCGCTGGGGGCGTGGCTGGGCTGGCAGAGCCTGCCGATGATTTTACTGCTGTCTTCCCTGGTCGGCGCCGTTGTGGGAATCGGCCTGATTCTGCTGACGCGCCGCGGACGCGAGGTTCCTATCCCCTACGGGCCCTACCTGGCGGCCGCGGGCTGGATCAGCCTTGTGTGGGGCGGTGCCGTCAATGCCACCTACCTGCGCCTCATCGGCGTCTGAGCGTTTTGTTTATTGCAGGTATTACGGGCGGGATCGGCAGCGGCAAGTCCGCCGTCACTGACCGGCTCGCCAACCGGGGCATTGATATCGTCGACGCCGATGTGGCATCGCGCGCGGTGGTAGAGCCCGGCAGCCCCGGCCTTAAGGCCATCGCTGAACACTTCGGTGGCGACATACTGCAGGGCGACGGCAGCCTGGACCGGGCCGCGCTGCGCCAGCGCATTTTCACCAACCCGGCGGAGCGGCACTGGCTCGAACAGTTGACTCACCCCCTGATCGGCGAGGAAATCCGCCGCCAGCTGGCCGTCGCCCGGCCACCCTATGCGGTACTCAGCTCGCCGCTGTTGCTCGAGTCCTCGCAGCACGCACTGGTGGACTGCATTGTCGTGGTTGACGTGCCTGAAAGCGTGCAGCT
>JBHEPQ010000345.1:0-5465 GCA_046260215.1 Chromatocurvus sp. | reverse complement strand
GGTTACGCGGTGGGAGAAAAGTTCACTCGCGCGGCTCAACTGGCGCTGGAAAATCGACAGCCCCTGGTCTGCTTCTCCGCGTCGGGCGGCGCGCGCATGCAGGAAGCCCTGATTTCGCTGATGCAGATGGCAAAGACCAGTGCGGTTATCGAACGCCTGCATCGGGCGGGCGTGCCCTATATCTCTGTTCTCACCGACCCGATATACGGGGGCGTGTCGGCGTCGCTGGCGCTGCTGGGCGATCTGAATATTGCCGAACCCGATGCCCGGGCCGGTTTCGCGGGACCGAACATCATAGAGCAGACGATTCATCAGAAGCTGCCGAAGGGGTTTCAGCGCAGTGAGTTCCTGCTTGAGCACGGGGCTATCGACATGATCGTGCCGCGCGCGGAAATGCGCGACACAATCGGTCGCGTGCTGGCCAAACTGACGGCTGTTGCCACACAACCGGACCACGACGATGGCGACGAGAGCGCTGCTGAGGCGGATGATCTGCCGACAGGCGCCGGGCAGGAGGACGATGCTGTCGTCGCGGCGGCAGCGGTGGTGCAGGGAGGCGCAGCAGACACCGGTGAGTTTGTCGCCGAGTCGGCCTCAGAGCTGTCACCGCAGGAAGCGGTATCGGTCACTGACGCTGAGCGTGCTGATAATGCCGACACCGAGGCCGTGGCCGACGCCGAAGTCCAGGCCGCTCCACCCGGCGCACAAAGCGCTTCCACGGGCGACGCCGACAGCGCATCCGAGTCGGATTCTTCTGATGAAGAGAGCGCGCCGCGTGGGTCAGATAGTATTTCTCCCACGGAAAATCCAGCAGAGCAAGAGGAGGCTGACCCGACAGAGGAAACAGGATCCTCGAGCGCGGACGATGAACAGCCAGACAAGAAGCCCGCACGTGGAGATGATTGAAACGCCAGATCTCAGGGCCTGGCTGGACTACCTCGAGACACTGCACCCTCGAAAAATCGATCTGGGACTGGAGCGCGTGTCTTTGGTCGCCGCGCGTCTGCGGCTGCTGCCGGTAACAATACCGGTTATTACCGTCGCGGGCACGAATGGCAAGGGCAGTGTGGTGCGCTGCGCCACCGCGCTTCTGGTCGCTGCCGGTAAACGGGTCGGGACGTATTCCTCGCCCCATCTGATGCGTTATAACGAGCGGATATGCATCGATGGTATTCCGGTTGCGGATACGTTGATCATCGATGCCTTTGTGGCGATAGAGCAGGCCCGCGATGAGATTTCGCTGACCTATTTTGAGTTCGCGACACTGGCTGCGCTGCATGTTTTTCGGCAATGCGGGGCGCAGATCGCGGTTCTGGAGGTAGGGCTGGGCGGTCGGCTGGATGCGGTAAACGCCGTGGATGCCAATGTGTCCGTGGTGACGCGCATCGCTCTTGACCACCAGCAGTGGCTGGGCGACAACCTCGACAGCATAGCCACAGAGAAGGCAGGGATCGTCCGCGCCGGGCGCCCAGTGGTTCTGTCAGAAGCGGCTTATCCGGTATCCCTGTTCAGCGTGATATCGCGCAGGGCAGCGCAGCCGCAGCGAGCGGGTGTCGAGTGGCACTGGGCCGTCCGCGCAGACGGCCTGATCGAGATAACCCTGCCGGGATCAGCCGCCATTGTTCTGCCTGTGCCGCAGGGTCTGCAGGCGTCGAACGTGGCCGCGGCCGTCTGCGCGGTCGACCGCGTCGGTGTGCCGGTAGAGACGTCAGTAGCTGAACGGGCGTTGCGCGCGCTGGTTTTTCCGGGTAGGCAGCAGCATCTGCGGTTCCGGGACATGGATGTGATACTCGATGTGGCGCACAATCCGGACGCGTCGCAGGCTCTCGCTGCACATCTGGGCACACTCAAGGCCGCCCGGACCTTCGCCGTTATCGGCATGCTCGCCGACAAGGATGTCGCCGGGGTCGTCGGCCCACTGGTGCCTCATGTCAGTGCGGCTGTCGTCTGTGGTCTGCCCGATTCGGCCCGGTCACTGCCGGCGCAGGCGGCGGCGGATGCCGTTTCGGCGGCCGGGCTATCCGTGATAGGGGTCGCTGACGATCCGGCCGGGGCATGGGAGCTGCTGCTGTCGCAGTCTGCGCCGGGCAGCAGGATTGTGGTGCTGGGTTCGTTTCACACCGTAGGAGATATGATGGCGTTACTGGTGGAAACCGGTGTCGCAGGAAACCTGGAGCAAACGTGGACGCCTCGCTGAAGCAGCGTCTTGTCGGCGCCATGATTCTGCTCGCCCTCGGTGTTGTATTCTGGCCCATTATCTTCGTGCCGCCTGAGGGTGAGCCTGTGCCGCGACAGGAGCCCATTCCGCCCGCACCGCAAGTCGACAACGGTGTACTGCCGGCCCCCGGCGATGATGGCCTGCGTCCGACGGCTCAACCAGGAATACTGACGCAGGAAGCCGGCGCTGATGTGATCGTGCCGGATTCTGCGTCGCGGGCCGAATCCGGGCTTGCGCGCGGGTCTACCGACGAACCGGAGCGTCGGCCTGTCACCCGTGATACCCCGCCGCAAATGCCATCGCTCGATGAAGATGGGATTCCGATTGCCTGGTCGCTGCAGGTGGCCACCATGGGCTCGCGCGACGCGGCCCGGGCGCTGCGCGATGAACTCATCGGCGCGGAAATGAAGGCCTACATCCAGGCTCTGCGACGCGGAAACGACACCCTGTACCGGGTGTTCGTAGGGCCCAAGTTTGAGCGGAAACAGCTTGAGCCCATCAAGCGGCGAGTGGATTCACGTTATGATGTGGAGTCGTTGATTGCCCGCTATGCTCCCTGATGTAAATACATTCAGCGCCTTCGACTGGTTCGTCGTTGTGCTGGTATCGGTGTCGGTGCTGATCAGTCTGTGGCGAGGGTTTGCGCGTGAGGCACTGTCACTCGCCGGCTGGATCATTGCCTTTGTTCTGGCAAATCTGTTCGCGGTGGAAGTCGCGGCGCTGTTAAGCGGCTTTATCGACAATATTACCGGGCGCTATATCGTTGCCTGGTCGTTACTGTTCCTGCTGGTCCTGGTGGTCTGTGGTGTGGCGGCAAAGCTCTTTTCCCGAGCGGTGAAGGCGTCGGGGCTCGGCCTGCTCGACAGACTGCTGGGGACGGTGTTTGGTTTCCTGCGTGGTCTGCTGGTGGTGATGGCCATCGTTTTCGTGCTGAGAGATCTACTGCCCCCGGCAGAACAGCAGATACTGTATGAATCGGCGCTGATGCCGACAATCGACATGGCGCTCGATTGGAGCCTGCGGGCCTTCGATGAGGCGCGCTCTGGCCGTATGCCGTCAATGTCGCTGTAGCCATGTCGTGCGACAATATATCGTGGAATTGGAAATGCGTTTATGTGTGGTCTGGTAGGTCTGTCGGGAAGCGGTGATGTCAATGTGGCTCCCGAGATTTACGATGCTTTGACTGTCCTGCAGCATCGAGGGCAGGATGCAGCCGGGATAATGACGTTCAGTCGTGGCAGGTTCAACCAGCGTAAAAGCGAAGGCCTCGTGCGCGATGTGTTTCGACAGCAACACATGCAGCGCCTTGAGGGCTCAATGGGTATCGGCCATGTACGCTATCCCACGGCGGGAAGCTCGGGGCCGGCACTGGCCCAGCCATTCTACGTCAATTCCCCCTATGGCATTGCACTGGCCCACAACGGCAACCTGACCAACGCGAACACGCTGACGCGCGCATTGTTCGAAAGTGAGCTGCGGCACCTGAATACGGATTCCGATTCCGAGGTCCTGTTGAATATACTTGCCTACGAATTGCAGCAGCTGGGTAAGCTCAGGCCACTGCCGTCGGATATTTTCGCGGCGGTGGGTGCGCTGCACCGTCGCTGTCGCGGTGCCTACGCGGCAGTGGCGATGCTGGTTAATCATGGCATGCTGGCCTTCAGGGATCCCCACGGTATCAGGCCCCTGGTCATCGGTTACCGGGACAGCGCCTGCGGCAGAGAGTACCTGGTGGCCTCTGAAAGCGTCGCGCTGGATGTGGTCGGCTTCACGCTTATCGACGACGTCGCCCCCGGCGAAGCCGTGTTCGTTGATGCCGATGGGGTTCTGCACCGACAGCAGTGTGCAGAGCGTCCCGACCTGCGGCCCTGTATTTTCGAGCATGTGTATTTTGCCCGCCCCGACAGCATGATAGACAAGATCTCCGTCTACAAGACACGCATGCGCCAGGGCTCGTCGCTGGCGCGCAAAATCCAGCGAAAGCGCCCGCATCACGATATCGATGTAGTCATACCGATACCCGATACCAGTCGCACGGCGGGCCAGTCACTCGCCCACGATCTGGGAATCAAATTCCGCGAGGGCTTTATCAAGAACCGCTACATCGGCCGCACATTCATCATGCCGGGCCAGCGCCAGCGTCGTAAGTCCGTGCGCCAGAAACTGAACCCGATCCGTCTTGAATTCGATGGCAAGAATGTCATGCTCGTGGACGATTCAATCGTTCGCGGCACGACGTCACGGGAAATCATCCAGATGGCCAGGGATGCGGGCGCCGCCCGGGTCTATATCGCGTCCGCGGCGCCCCCGGTGCGCTATCCGAATGTGTACGGTATCGATATGCCCTCGGCAGGAGAACTGATTGCGCATGACCGCACGGTAGCAGAGGTCTGCGCGGCGATCGGTGCCGACTGGCTGGTATACCAGGATCTTGACGATCTGATCCGCTGTTCCCTGGAGGGTAACAGCGATATCGGTGGATTCGATTGCTCGGTCTTTGATGGCAAATATATTACCGGCGATGTCGACGCCGGGTATCTGCGAGACCTGGACGTCGCTCGCAGCGACGGGGCCCGAGCGCAGCAGGATGTGAACGAGCCGGCGCATGGCGCCGTTGTCGGCATACACAACGACCGCTAGCCACTGCATTTCCCGGAGACACAATGAGAGAGCTTGACGAAGAGTCCATTCGCGCGCTGGGGCAGCAGACCCGCGCGGTGCGAGCGGGCATTTCCAGAACTGCCGAGGGTGAGCACTCGGAGCCGATATTCGCGACATCCAGCTACGTGTTCGATTCCGCGGCGGACGCCGCCGCGCGCTTCGCCGGTGAGCGGGAGGGCAACGTCTATTCCCGCTACACCAACCCGACCGTACGCACTTTCGAGCGGCGGCTCGCGGCGCTGGAGCTTGGCGAGCAGGCGGTCGCAACCAGCTCGGGCATGGCGGCTATTCTCAGTGTCGTCATGGCCCTGTTGAAGTCGGGGGATCATGTTGTTTGCTCGCGGGATGTCTTCGGCACAACCAGTGGGTTGTTCACCCGCTATCTCGCGCGGTTCGGGGTCACTACCAGTTTTGTTCCGCTGTTGGATATCGCGGCGTGGCGGGCGGCAGTGCGCCGGGAAACCGCGATGCTGTTTCTGGAGACGCCGTCAAATCCCCTGTGCGAGGTCGCCGATCTCGCTGCGATAAAGGACATAGCCCGCGACAGCGACAGCCTTCTCGTGGTCGATAACTGTTTCTGTACACC
>JBHEPQ010000339.1:0-32546 GCA_046260215.1 Chromatocurvus sp. | reverse complement strand
ACTATGAACTCCGTTTTATGTCCGGCTGTCTGCCGGCCTGACAGAAGTCTGACGCAAAAAGCCAGGCGATCAAACCCGGTAATCCGGCGGAGCCGCCCACCAGGCACTAGCGGCACACCCTGACGCGACTACCGGCACACTGAGCACGGCGTAAGCACCGGGAACCAGCGGCGGCACCTCTCCCGAGGTCCCAAGCCAGCGGTCAATGAGCGCAGTAACGAGCGGCTGATGGGACACCAGAACCAGGTGGGAGTCACGATCCTCGAATCGCGACACGGCATCATCGACCTGCGTTGCATCCCGCTCAGGTATGAGGGCGTCCAGCGTTTCCGCTTCGGCGCCCGCACAGCATTCGAGAATGCGCTCTGCGGTCTGGGTGGTGCGGCGCCACCGGCTGAACAGTATTCTGCCGGGCAGAGGCAGATTGCGTCGTTGAAGCTGCAGCACAAAACCGCGCGCGCCTCGCTCGACCTCAGCTTCACCCCGAGCGGTCAGCGTGCGGTCCCGATCCGGTGATCCCGGAGCCGCCTCGCCGTGGCGCCAGACACTGATCAGCAAACCGTTACCGCGCAGCCATCTGCAGCAGCAGCTTGTTCAAACGCTCGACATACGCCGCAGGATCATTCAGCTGTCCACCCTCCGCGAGAAGTGCCTGATCAAAGACAACGTGAGCGAGATCGGCAAACCGGTCCTCATCCTGCTCCTGATCCAGAAGGTTGACCAGCGGATGCCCCGGATTGATCTCCAGCGTCGGTTTGCTCTCGGGTACCGGCTGCCCCGCAGCCTCCATGATGCGTCGCATCTGCGCTCCCATGTCGAACTCGCCGACCACCAGGCACGCCGGTGAGTCTGTCAGACGCGCAGAGGCGCGCACATCGGCCACTTCTGTCTCGAGTGCCTGCTTGAGGCGTTCAACCAGGGCCTTGCTTTCCTCCTGGAGTTTTTCCTGCTCCGCTTTTTCCTCATCCGAGGCGTTGTCCACATCCAACTCACCGCGAGCGACATCCTGCAGCTTCCTGCCATCAAACTCCTGAAGATGACTCATAAGCCAGTCATCGACCCGATCCGACAAAAGCAGCACTTCGATGCCCCGCTTGCGGAAAACCTCGAGGTGCGGGCTGCGCCGTGCCGTGTTGAAGTTCTCGGCAACCACATAGTAGATCTTGTCCTGGCCTTCCTGCATGCGCGACACATAGTCGTCGAGGGACTGGTCCTGCACCTCGGCATCGGTATGCGTCGTGGCGAAGCGCAGCAGTTTTGCGATTTTTTCCTTATTGGAAAAATCCTCGGCCGGACCTTCCTTGAGCACCTGGCCGAATTCCTTCCAGAATGTCGCGTATTGCTCCGGCTCAGATTTTGCCAGTTTCGCCAGCATGTCGAGCACGCGCTTGGTAAGGGCGTTGCGCATACTGTCAACGGATGGGTGCTGCTGCAGGATCTCCCGAGACACGTTCAGCGGCAGGTCGTTCGAATCCACGACGCCGCGAATGAAGCGCAGATACAGGGGCAGGAACTGCTCGGCCTCATCCATGATAAAAGTGCGCTGGACGTAGAGCTTCAATCCCCGCGACGCGTCGCGATTCCAAAGATCGAAGGGCGCCCGTTTCGGCACATACAGCAGACTGGTGTACTCCAGCTTACCCTCGACGCGGTTATGGCTCCAGACCAGCGGCTCGTCAAAATCATGGGATACATGCTGGTAGAATGCCTTGTATTCTTCATCGCTGATCTCCGAGCGACTGCGGGTCCAAAGGGCGGTTGCCTCATTCACGGTTTCCCAGGTGACTTCCTTCGAGGCAGCTTCCCCCTCCGCAGTCTCTTCTTCGCCGGGTGTGTCCTGCTTTGGCATCATCACTGGCACGGAAATGTGGTCGGAATACTTCTTGATGACGCTGCGTACCCGCCAGTCATCGGCGAACTCGCTACAATCTGGTTTCAGGAACAGGCGAATGCTGGTGCCACGCTCTTCCCGGGGCAGCTCGCCGATAGAGAAATCGGACTCGCCCTGTGATTCCCAGAGAACGCCCGCCTCCTGCGGCTCACCCGCCTTGCGCGTATGTACCTCCACCCGCTCGGCAACGATGAAGGCGGAGTAGAAACCGACGCCGAACTGACCGATAAGCTGTGAATCTTTCTTCTGATCACCAGTCAGTGACTCGAGAAAGGCCGCCGTGCCGGACTTGGCAATAGTGCCCAGGTTGTCGATGACCTCATCCCGTGTCATGCCGATACCGTTGTCGGTAATGGTGACCGTGCTCGCCTCTTTTTCCACCTCAACGCGGATCTGGTAATCGCCATCTCCCTCGAGAATAGCGTCGTCCGCCAGTGCCTCGAACCGCAGTTTGTCGATGGCATCGGACGCATTGGAGATAATCTCCCGCAGGAAAATCTCCCGATTGCTGTATAGGGAGTGAATCATCAGGTGCAACAGTTGCTTGGCTTCTGTCTGGAAACCCAGGGTTTGCTTCTTCACGTCGGCGGTCATGGCGTCCTCGCGGTTTGTTTTACTGTCTTTAACTGTGATGCTACTTGGGGCCGCAGGCGCGTTTTTTCAAGAGCGCATACTGAAGGCGCGATGACAACATCGAGGGAGGGGAACCCGTCACCAGCCCTGGGGCAAACGTAGAGCCGGCTTTTCGCTATTGGTCGCCGCCTACAAAAAGGCCCCGACTATAGAACCGGGGCCAGGAAGACAGGTGGGCCGACGAATCGGCCCCGGAACGGAACGAACTACCAGCCGGTTACGGCGGCAAGTCCATTACCGATTTCGGCCAGAGAGCGTACCGTCTTGACGCCGGCATCCTCGAGTGCAGCAAACTTCTCATCCGCCGTACCCTTGCCACCGGAGATGATAGCGCCGGCGTGGCCCATGCGCTTCCCTTTGGGCGCCGTTACCCCGGCAATATAGGAAACCACCGGCTTGCTCACATTGGACTTGATGTAGGCAGCCGCCTCCTCTTCTGCGGTGCCGCCGATCTCGCCGATCATGACAATCGCCTCGGTGCCGGCATCCTGCTCGAACATGGCCAGAATGTCGATGAAGCTGGATCCCGGTATGGGATCGCCGCCGATACCGACGCAGGTCGACTGTCCGAAGCCGGCGTCAGTCGTCTGTTTAACCGCCTCGTATGTCAGGGTACCAGAGCGAGACACGATACCCACCTTGCCGGGCAAGTGAATATGGCCTGGCATGATGCCGATCTTGCACTCGCCCGGCGTGATCACGCCCGGACAGTTGGGGCCGATCAGACGCACGCCCAGTTCATCGCACTTGACCTTGGCTTCCAGCATGTCGAGCGTCGGGATTCCCTCGGTGATGCACACCACCAGACGAACACCCGAGTTGGCCGCCTCGAGAATGGAGTCTTTGCAGAAAGGTGCGGGCACATAGATGACTGACGCCTCCGCGCCGGTGGACTCGACCGCTTCCGACACCGTATTGAAGACCGGAAGACCCAGATGCTCCTGTCCACCCTTGCCCGGCGTGACACCGCCCACCATTTTCGTGCCGTACTCGATAGCCTGCTCGGAATGGAAGGTCCCCTGTGAGCCCGTGAAGCCCTGGCAGATAACCCGGGTTTCCTTGTTGATCAGAATACTCATCAGGCGCTCCCTCCCGCAGCCGTGACCACCTGCTTTGCGGCGTCTGTCAGACTGCTTGCTGCAATAATGTTGAGCCCGCTATCTGCAAGCACCTTGCGACCGAGTTCCGCGTTGTTGCCTTCAAGACGCACAACCACGGGAACCTCGACCCCGATTTCCTGTACCGCACCGATAACGCCCTCGGCAATCAGGTCACAGCGGACAATACCGCCGAAAATATTGATCAGAACCGCCTTCACGCTCGTGTCAGAGAGGATAATCTTGAAAGCCTCCGATACACGTTCCTTGGTCGCCCCGCCACCGACATCGAGAAAGTTTGCCGGCGCGCCGCCCTGGAGTTTGACGATATCCATGGTACCCATCGCAAGACCGGCGCCATTGACCATACAGCCGATGTTGCCATCGAGAGCAACATAGTTGAGCTCCCACTGCGCCGCGTGTGCCTCTCGCGAATCCTCCTGGCTGGGGTCGTGCATGTCGCGCAGGGCATTCTGACGATACAGCGCATTGCCGTCGACGCCGAGCTTCGCATCCAGGCAGTGCAGATCGCCCTGATCGGTGATGACCAGTGGATTGATCTCGATCAGTGCCAGGTCCTTCTCCTTGAACAGCCGCGCCAGACCGAGGAAGATTTTAACAAACTGCTTGATCTGCTCGCCGCTCAGCCCGAGCTTGAAAGCCATTTCACGCCCCTGATATGGCTGTGCGCCCACCAGTGGATCGATCGCAACGCGCAGAATCTTTTCCGGCGTTTCCTCCGCGACTTTTTCAATCTCTACGCCACCCTCGGTGGATGCCATAAATACAATGCGCCGGGATGCGCGGTCGACAACGGCCCCGAGGTACAGCTCTTCGGCAATATCCGTGCAGGTCTCCACGAGGATTTTCGAGACCGGCTGGCCATTCTCGTCAGTCTGGTAGGTCACCAGATTCTTGCCCAGCCAATGCGAGGCAAAGTCCGCGATTTCTTTCTTGGTCCTGACCAGCTTGACGCCCCCTGCTTTTCCCCTGCCGCCGGCATGCACCTGAGCCTTGACCACCCACATGTCACCGCCAATCAGATCGGCTGCCTCTTCGGCTTCCCGGGGTGAGTCTACCGCGTACCCCTTGGATACCGGCAGGCCGAACTCGGCAAACAACTGCTTTCCCTGATACTCATGAAGATTCATGTTGTATTCCGTTTATATATCGTAAGAAATGTCACCGGCCGCAGGCGTGAGTTTGCTCTGATTATCGTGCACGCGCTGCGTCGGCAGTTACTGGCGTTTGCGATTCGCCATGTGGATAGCGTGGCCACCCACGGCAAGGGCGGCCTCGTGCACCGCCTCGCTCAGGGTCGGGTGACCGAACACCATCAACGCCAGATCCTCCGCACTGGAGCCAAACTCCATCGCTATTACCACCTGCTGCACAAGATCTGCCGCGGACGGCCCGACCACGTGACAGCCAAGGATTCGATCGGTCTGTGCATCAGCGATAATCTTGACGATGCCGTCGCTGTCATTCGCGGCCAGAGCACGGCCGCTGGCGGCGAACGGAAACGAGCCGACTTTGTATTCGACACCGTCGGCTTTCAATGCCTGCTCTGTTCTGCCCACCGACGCGATTTCCGGGTGGGTATAAATAATCGACGGGATACAGTCGTAATTCACCTGCGCTTTTTTGCCGGCGATACGCTCTGCCACCATGATGCCTTCCTCCGAACCCTTGTGAGCCAGCATCGGACCCCGTACGACATCGCCCACAGCGTAAACGTGCGGTGCCTCGGTAGCGCAGAAATCGTTGACATAGATAAACCCGCGCTCATCCAGCGTCACACCGCTGTCACTGGCCAGCAGTTCCTCGCTGCGCGGGCGGCGCCCCACTGAAACAATCAGCTTGTCGAAGGTTTCGCTGTGGCTGCCGTCCGTCGTTTCATAGGTCACTTCGACTTTCTTGTTTTTTATTTCCGACTTTGTCACTCGCGCCCCCAGGCGGACGTCCAGGCCCTGCTTCTTGAAAATTTTGGCCGATTCCTTGCTGATCTGCGTGTCCATCATGGGGAGGAATTCGTTAAGGGCCTCGAGCAGCACGACATCCGAACCCAGGCGGCCCCAGACGCTGCCGAGCTCCAGGCCGATAACGCCAGCACCGATGACACCCAGACGTCCGGGAATCTCGGTAAATGCAAGCGCCCCCGTGGAGTCGACGATGTACTCATCATCGACTTTCGCCGGGGGAATCTTCACCGGTTCTGAACCCGCCGCGATGATCACGTCGGTGGCGTCTATGACACGGGTCTTGCCCTTGCTGTCGGTGACTTCCACCTTGGCGCCGGCGAGGACCTTGCCCCGACCCTCGATAACCGTGACACCGTTGTGCTTGAACAGGCCGGCGATGCCGCCCGTCAATTGTCCCACTATCGACTCCTTGCGCTTCTGCATGGCCGCCACGTCGATTGTGGGCGCCGCTACGCCAATGCCATGAGTAGACAGACTGTCGCGGGCCTCGGCGAACTTCTGGCTACTGTCGAGTAATGCCTTGGAGGGAATGCAACCGGTATTCAGGCAGGTACCACCGAGCACCGACTTCCCCTTGTCTCCGGTCCACAGCTCGATACAGGCGGTTTTCAGCCCGAGCTGGGCGGCACGTATGGCGCCGACATAACCCGCAGGCCCCGCGCCGATAACAACAACATCGTATTTCTCTGCCATGGTGAATTCCTGTGCCTGCGTTTAGAGTTGGAGCAGTATGCGCGCTGGATCCTCAATCAAATCCTTTACAGCAACGAGGAACTGCACCGCCGTTTTGCCATCGATGATTCGATGATCGTAGGAGAGCGCAAGATACATCATGGGCTGAATGACAACCTGTCCCTCCACCGCCATCGGACGCTCCTGGATCTTGTGCATGCCCAGAATGCCGGTTTGCGGCGGGTTGAGAATCGGGGTCGACAACAGTGAGCCGAACACGCCGCCGTTGGTCACCGTGAAAGTTCCGCCGGTCATGTCCTCGATCGTCAGCTTGTTTTCTTTCGCCCGCCTGCCGAGATCGGAAACCGCCGCTTCGATGTCGGCGAGACTCATGAAGTCCGCATCACGCAGCACGGGAACCACCAGTCCGCCCTGCGTGGAGACCGCTACACCGATGTCCTGGTACCCGTGATAAACGACGTCGTTGCCGTCAATGGATGCATTGACCTCGGGGTGTCGCTTGAGTGCCTCGCAGGCTGCCTTTACAAAAAAGCCCATGAAGCCAAGGCGCGTGCCGTTGTGGGTCTTTTCAAACTGATCTTTATAACGATTGCGCAGCGCCATGACCGGGGCCATATTGACCTCGTTGAAGGTGGTCAGCATCGCAGTCTGTTGACTCGCCTCAAGCAGCCTCTCAGCGATGCGCGCCCGCATTCGCGTCATGGGCACGCGCTTTTCAACGCGTTCTGCGCTGTGTCCAGCGGCGGGCAGGTCGATTTCCGCGGCCGCTTGAGCCGCCGGAGCCGCCGGAGCCGGTGCGGCCGGCGCAGCCGTCTCTGCCCCGCGCATATGGGCAACCACATCTTCCTTGGTGATGCGTCCACCTTTGCCGGAACCGGAGATATCCGATGGATCGAACTGATGCTCCTCAATCAGCTGGCGTGCTGCCGGTCCCATGGCCGGTAAAGACGCGGACTCGGTCGCACCGGCCATCGCCGCCTGCTCTGAGGGCTGTTCCTCAGCCTGCTCTGGGCGCCCTGTCTCAGCGGGTTCCGCGGGGGTTTCCTCCACTGACCCTGCTGCTTTTCCAGAGGCGCCACCGGCGCCCGCTTTCAACGTGCCCAGCAGCGCACCGCTGTCAATGGTCGTCCCTTCCGGCGCATCAATGCTCTGGAGTACACCGTCCTCCGGTGCCACAACCTCCATAACTACCTTGTCGGTTTCAATTTCCACCAGCAGTTCGTCACGGGTAACGGCATCGCCTTCCTGCTTATGCCAGGTGGCCACCTCACCGTCTGCGACAGATTCAGGAAAAGCAGGGGCCTTGATCTCGATTGACATTTAGGTTCCTTAAAAATACCGGGTCATGGCTTTGACGGAGATAGCGTCAGGGCCTGATTGATGAAACGTTCCTGCTGCTCCAGGTGCAGTGCCATATAACCCGCGGCAGGGGCCGCGGATGCATCACGGCCCACATACTTGAGATACACCCGTGGCAGATGTGCGAACATTGCCCGACGCATGTGATGCTGACTGGAGTACCACGCACCCTGATTCATTGGCTCTTCCTGACACCAGAGGGCATCATCGAGATTGGGGTACTGCTTGAGCACCTCGATCAGGTCGGCCTCGGGGAACGGATACAGCTGCTCGAGACGTATGATCGCAATGTCGTCGATACCGCGCTCGCGCCGCTGTGCCCGCAGATCGTAGAATACCTTGCCCGAACAAAGAATGACGCGTTTTACGGCAGTCTTGTCGATGTCGTCGGTCTCATCCAGCACGTTGTAAAAACGGCCGTTCGCCAGCTCTTCAAGCGTCGATATTGCCTCCTTGTGGCGAAGCAGACTTTTTGGCGACATCACAACCAGAGGCTTGCGCAAAGGGCGTATCGTCTGCCGGCGAAGCATGTGGTAAACCTGCGCCGGGGTAGTGGGAATACATACCTGTATGTTGTGCTCTGCGCAGAGCTGCATGAATCGTTCGAGACGTGCAGAGGAATGTTCCGGGCCCTGGCCTTCATACCCGTGGGGCAGCAGCATCGTCAGACTACACAGGCGGCTCCACTTGTGCTCTCCGGAGGTAATGAACTGGTCGATCACAACCTGCGCGCCGTTGGCGAAGTCGCCGAACTGCGCTTCCCATATAACAAGACCCGTGGGCGCTGTCGTGGCATAGCCGTACTCGAAGGCAAGCACCGCTTCTTCAGACAATAAGGAATCGTAGATTTCGAAGTCTGCCTGCGATTCATCTATGTGCTGCAGCGGCAGGTAGGTACCCTCGTCCTTCTGATTGTGCAGGACCGCATGCCGATGCGAAAACGTGCCGCGACCCACGTCCTGCCCGGTGAGGCGCACGGGATACCCCCCCTCAACCAGAGTGGCGTAGGCCAGTGTCTCGGCGAAGCCCCAGTTGAGCGGCATGGCACCGGCGGCCATTTTGCGCCTGTCCTCGAGAATCTTGCTCACCTGTCGCTGCAGCGGAAAGTTCTCCGGCGCCTGATTCGTGCGATGAGCCAGCGATTGCAGGTGCTGAAGCTCGATAGCGGTATCGCAGGCGAGCGTCCAGTGATGACCAAGATACGGAGTCCAGTCGACGAACAGTGCCGTGTTCGGCTCTGTTACCAGGGAGCTCACCAGGGGTTCGCCCCGATCCAGTGACTCCCGATAGCCATCGACGAGCCCGGCGTCTTCCTCGGCCGTCACTACCCCCGTCGCGATAAGGTGTGCTGCGTACAGGTCGCGGGTGCTTTTGTGTTTTCGGATTGCCTCGTACATCGACGGCTGCGTGACCGAGGGTTCATCCGCCTCGTTATGCCCCCGACGGCGATAACAGATCAGATCGATCACCACATCGCGCTTGAACTCGTTGCGAAAATCGATCGCCAGCTGCGTAATGAAAAGCACGGCTTCGGGATCATCGGCGTTGACATGGAATATCGGTGCCTGGACCATCTTGGCAACGTCAGTGCAGTATTCGGTGGAGCGGGCGTCCTCGCGCCTGTGCGTCGTGAAGCCAACCTGGTTATTGAGCACAATATGCACCGTGCCGCCGGTCTTGTAGGCGCGGGTCTGGGACATCTGGAATGTCTCCATCACAACACCCTGACCCGCAAAGGACGCGTCACCGTGTACCACAATCGGCACAACGGAATCGCCGAGAGGATCTTTCCGGCGATCCTGGCGTGCGCGCACGGAACCCTCGACTACTGGCGCCACGATCTCTAGATGGGACGGATTGAACGCCAGTGCCAGATGCAGTTCGCCACCCGGCGTCATGATGTTTGATGAAAAGCCCTGATGATATTTCACGTCCCCCGAGCTTTCGTAGCGAGCACGGCCCTCGAATTCGGCAAACAGTTCAAGCGGTTTCTTGCCGAAGATATTCACCAGCACGTTGAGGCGCCCACGGTGGGCCAGTCCGATCACAATCTCCTTCGCGCCGTAGGATCCGATGCGCTGCACCATCTCCGCAAGCATCGGTATCAGGCTCTCGCCTCCCTCCAGCCCGAACCTCTTGGTTCCCGGGTATTTGGATGCGAGGGACTTTTCAAGACCCTCTGCCTTGATCAGGCGGCGCAGAAGCTGCTTCTGCACGTCGGGACCGTAAGCGGGGGCCGAGCGCACGGATTCCATGCGCGTCATGATCCAGTGTCGCTGACCGGTATCGACAATGTGCATGAATTCCGCGCCTACGGTGTGGCAATAGGTCCTTTCGAGCGCATCCACGATTTCCTTGAGAGTAGCGTCCTCGCTACCGATGTGCAGGCTGCCGACCTGGAACACGGTATCGAGATCCGCTTCGGATAGAGAATGAAAAGCGAGTTCAAGATCTGCCACGTGCTCGCGCTCGGCGAGGCCCAGCGGATCGAGCTTCGCTTTCTGGTGCCCGCGCTGCCGGAAGGCTGAAATGAGCTGAACCACCCGTACCTGCTTGCGCTCGTGCTCGGTCGCCTGAGAGTCGTGCGCTACCGTCGCCTCTGTGCGTACACGCATCTTGCTGATCCGTGCAAACCGGTCGCGTACCGCTGAATGCGGGATATCATTGAGATTGGATACGCTCGAGTCGACCCGTGGCAGCTTGTTAAAATAGTCCCGCCACTGCTCGGGGACGGCGTTGGGATCTTTCAGATAGGATTCATAGAGATCTTCAACATACGTGGCGTTGCCGCCAGCGATATGGGATGAACGCCATAGGCGCTCCATTGTGCTCTGCTGCATCCTGACCTTCCGATGAGTCGCCTGTGCCCGTTTTTGCAACGCGCACGAGGCAGCGCTGCAGCGGCCGATATTATGCCAGCAAGTTGCGTTCGTTTGAAGTGACAGCGCGCCCTCAGGCGGCGCGCGACAGCAGCATATTGCGGATGTGACCGATGGCCCGCGTCGGGTTCAGTCCTTTGGGACAGACGTTGACGCAATTCTGAATGCCATGGCACCGGAAAACACTGAAAGGGTCGTCGAGACGTGACAGGCGTTCCTCGGTGGCGTCGTCCCGGCTGTCCGCCAGAAAACGATAGGACTGCAGTAATCCTGCGGGGCCGATAAAGCGGTCCGGGTTCCACCAGAATGAGGGACAGCTGCTGGAGCAGCAGGCGCACAGTATACACTCGTAAAGACCGTCGAGCTTCTCGCGGTCTTCGGGCGACTGCAGGCGCTCGATGGCAGGCGCCGGCGTACTGTTCTGCAGATACGGCTGAACCTTTTCGTACTGTGCGTAGAACAGACTCATGTCGACGACCAGGTCGCGCACAACGGGCAGGCCCGGCAGCGGCCGAATCACCAGTTTATTACCCCGGACTGTTTCGGATAGCGGCGTGATGCACCCCAGTCCGTTCTTGCCGTTGATGTTGAGACCGTCGGAACCGCAAACACCCTCACGGCAGGAGCGCCGGTAGGTCACCGTGCTGTCCTGCTGCGCCTTGATCTGCTCCAGTACGTCGAGGACCATGACGTCCTTGCCATCCGTGTCCACCTGGAACTCCTGCATGCGGGGCTCTGCATCAATTTCCGGGTTGTAACGATAGATACTGACTTGCAACATGGTTCTGCCTCTCAATAAGTCCGAGCTTTTGGCTCAAAAGTAGCAACTGTTCGGGGCGTAAAGTTGACGTCCCGCTTGCCGACCCGCTTGTCGTCGGGGTAAAACATGGAATGGCACAGCCAGTTGGCATCATCGCGCTCTTTGAAATCGTCTCTCGCATGGGCGCCCCGGCTTTCGTCACGCGCCTCTGCGGAAATCGCGGTAGCTTCAGCCACTTCAAACAGGTTCTGCAGTTCGAGGCACTCTATCCGGGCCGTATTGAAAACCTGGGACTTGTCTTCGAGATGCACATTGGCGATTCGGTCCCGCAGGTCATTAAGCTTGCGGATACCGTCCTGCATGAAATCTCCCTTGCGGAATACACCGAAGTGGTTCTGCATGGTGTTCTGCAGCTCCTTGCGCAGATCGCAAGCCTTTTCTCCCCCGCTGGAGTCGTTGAGCCGAGTCAGGAGCTTGTTGGCTTCATCTATGTCGTCTGCGGAGGCATCCTGCATCTCGATACCCTCGCGCAGGGCGCTTTCGATAAATAGTCCAGAAGCGCGCCCGAAGACGACGAGGTCGAGCAAAGAATTGCCGCCGAGCCTGTTGGCGCCGTGGACCGAGACGCAGGCCGCCTCACCGCAGGCATACAGGCCCGGGATTACGTGATCCTTGCCGTCGGCGCCGACCGTTAATGCCTGCCCGTTCACGTTGGTCGGGATGCCACCCATCATGTAGTGGCAGGTGGGTACAACAGGTATCGGCTCCTTTACCGGATCGGCGTGGGCGAAGGTCCGCGATAGCTCACAGATACCGGGTAACCGGCTCTCAAGTACCTCTTCGCCCAGGTGGTCCAGCTTCAGGAACACATGGTCACCCTCCGGGCCGCATCCGCGACCCTCGAGCATCTCCAGAACCATGGAACGCGCCACGACATCTCTACCCGCCAGGTCCTTGGCATTCGGGGCATAACGCTCCATAAAGCGCTCACCGTCCTTGTTGATCAGGTAACCGCCCTCACCCCGACATCCTTCAGTGACCAGCGTGCCGGCGCCGTAGATCCCCGTGGGGTGGAACTGCCACATCTCCATGTCCTGAACCGGGAACCCGGCGCGCAGTGCCATGCCGATGCCGTCACCGGTATTGATGTGGGCGTTGGTCGTCGATGCGTAGATTCGGCCGGCACCGCCCGTGGCAAATACGGTGGCGCGCGACTTGACGTAAACCGTTTCCCCGGTCTCGATGCAAATCGCCATGACACCGACAACCGCACCGTCGCTGTTCTTCACGAGATCAGTGGCAAACCATTCGTTAAAGAACACGGTGTTGTGCTTCATGTTGTTCTGATAGAGCGTATGCAGCAGTGCGTGTCCCGTGCGGTCGGCCGCCGCGCAGGTCCTGGCCGCCTGCCCCCCCTCACCAAAATTCTTCGACTGTCCGCCGAAGGGCCGCTGGTAGATTCGACCCTCGGCGGTCCGGGAAAAAGGCAGACCCATATGCTCGAGTTCATAAATCGCCTCGGGGCCGACACTGGTCATGTACTCAATGGCTTCCTGGTCGCCAATGTAATCAGACCCCTTGACGGTATCGTACATGTGCCAGCGCCAGTCATCATCGGGATCGTCGCTGGCGATCGCACAGGTTATACCGCCCTGCGCAGATACAGTATGCGAACGCGTCGGGAATACCTTGGTGATCACCGCCGTCTTGTAACCGGACTGTGCCAGCTGGAGCGCGGCACGCATGCCGGCGCCACCGCCGCCAACGATGACGCCATCAAAAGAGATTGTTCGAATGCTTGACATAATAGAGTCCTAATTACCCCAGAGTATCTGAACACCCCAGATGACATAGATAAACAACAATAAACTGCAGATTAGCTGCGCACCAATACGAAGCACATTGCCCTTGCTGCCCAACATGCGCTCGGTCAGGTAATCAGTGAGAACAGACCACATGCCTATCCACGCGTGCGCACCCAGTGACAGCAGGGCCAACAGACTGAATATACGCATCCAGGTGTTACCAAACAGGCCCTTCCATTCAACGTAAGACACGCCGCTCAGCAACACTGCGGCGATGAACGCGAAATAGGCGAGAAGGATAATGGCACTGACGCGCTGCACCAACCAATCAGATACTCCGGACCGCCCGAAACTTGTAACAGCCTTTACCATAACCACACTCCCAGGATCAGCGACAGGATAATAGTGGCGCCGAATACAAGTCGGGCGCCGACAACGCCTCCCGCCATTGACTCACCAACGCCGAAATCCATAAACACATGTCTGATGCCCGCGAGAGAATGGTAGAGAAGGCCCGTGGCGACCGCCCATACCACAGCGGTGACGATGCCCCCGGACACTATATCGCCGAGGCGGGTAAAGGATTCCGATGAGCGCAGGCTGGCATCCAGTGCCCAGAGCATGAGAATGCTGGTGAGAAACAGGAAAACGCCAGAGACGCGGTGAGTAATCGAAGCCCATGCGGTAATGGGAAGGCGCATGGAGCCAATGTCGAGGTTGACGGGGCGCTTATCTTTCACAATAAAAATCCGTTTGAGTCGTTATCGGGGGGGAGAATCCGGACCGTGTAGCCGCGGACGTTAAAAAAGCGAACTGATTATAATCCCCCGCGACGGGCGAGACAATTATCGACCTCCCCGCTTCGACATTTCTGATTGGCCTGCCGGCATCGATGACCGCGGCACAAAACCCCGGTAACCTTCCCCTCTGACGGTTCGCTGGCTCAGCCGCTGAACGCCCCGCGGCATCGTTGCATGCGTTGACAATGCGACGTTACGCTCTATAGTTGCGCACTCCAAAGTTTGAGATCATCAGGACCTTCTATGACCCAGATTAAAGCAACCCTTAGAATAGACGGCATCGACGAAGCGATAGATCTACCGGTGTACTCCGGTACCGTGGGGCCAAAGGTGATTGACGTGGGCGCTCTGACGGCCAATGGTATGTTTACCTACGATCCCGGTTTTGTCTCCACAGCGGCCTGCGAATCACAGATCACCTACATAGATGGCGCTGCGGGTACCCTGCTCCACCGCGGCTACCCCATAGACCAGCTGGCCAAACACTCCAATTACCTGGAGACCTGCTATCTGTTGCTATACGGGGAACTTCCCTCGGCTGAGCAACGCGAGAAATTCGTCAGAACCGTGCATAACCACACCATGGTGCACGAGCAGATCCGCACATTTTTCAACGGATTCCGCCGGGATGCACATCCGATGGCGATTATGTGTGGCGTCGTTGGCGCATTGTCTGCCTTCTATCATGATTCCCTGGATATAGCCGACGAACATCATCGGCAGGTTGCCGCATTCCGTTTGATAGCCAAAATGCCGACCCTTGCCGCTATGAGCTACAAGTTTTCCATCGGCCAGCCGTTCATGTATCCGGACAATAACCTCGCCTATGCCGAAAACTTCCTGCACATGATGTTCGGTACACCGTGCGAACCCAGCAAGGTGTCCCCGGTGCTTTCGCGGGCCATGGATAGAGTTTTCCTGCTGCATGCCGATCACGAACAGAATGCTTCCACGTCTACGGTTCGGCTGGCCGGGTCTTCCGGCGCCAATCCGTTTGCCTGTATAGCGTCGGGTATCGCGGCTCTGTGGGGTCCTTCGCACGGTGGCGCCAATGAAGCGGTGCTCGACATGCTCGAGGAAATCGGTGATGTCTCGCGCATCAATGAATTTGTCGCCCGGGCCAAGGACAAGAACGATCCCTTCCGCCTGATGGGCTTCGGTCACCGGGTCTACAAGAATTTTGATCCACGAGCCAAGGTTATGAAGGAGGCCGCGGACGAGGTCCTCGCCGAGCTCGGCATTGAGAACGATCCCCTGCTGGCGATCGCCAAGCGCCTTGAGCAGATTGCGCTCGAGGATGACTACTTTATCGAGAGGAAACTCTATCCGAACGTCGATTTCTATTCAGGAATCATTCTCAAGGCGATCGGCATCCCGACCAGCATGTTTACGGTCATATTTGCAGTGGGCCGCACAGTCGGCTGGATCGCGCACTGGAATGAAATGATCTCCGGCAGTTATCGCATCGGGCGTCCACGCCAGCTTTACACGGGCCACCCCGAGCGCGACTATATTCCATTGGACCAACGCTGACGCTGTGCTGCGCAATCGGGCCCCGGGCCAAAGCGCATGACTGAGGTTGTCATCTCGGGTACCGGGCTGTTCACACCCCGGGAGTCCATCTCGAATTCAGAGCTGGTCTCGGCGTTTAATCGCTGGGCGGACCTGTATAACAGGGAGAATGCCGAGGCCATCGAACGCGGCGACAGGATTGCCCAGACTTACAGCTCCGTCGAGTTCATCGAGAAAGCATCCGGTATCAGGTCCCGCTACGTCGTCGACAAAGCAGGCATTCTCGATCCCGAGCGAATGACACCCTCGATACCCGAGCGCGATGACGACAGCCAGTCGATCATGTGTGAAATGGGCGTCGCGGCGGCACAGGAGGCCATGGCGACGGCTGGCATCGGCGCCGGCGACATCGATGGTGTTATCGTCGCTGCCTCGAACATGCAGCGACCCTACCCCGCCATCGCCGTAGAAACGCAGGCGGCGCTGGGCATTAGCGGCTATGCCTTCGATATGAACGTCGCCTGCTCATCGGCGACCTTCGGCATACAGCAGGCCGCGGACAGCATCCGCAGTGGGAGTGCCGAAAGCATCCTCATGGTCAATCCGGAGATATGCACCGGTCATCTCAATTTCCGGGACCGGGACTCGCATTTCATTTTCGGTGATGTCTGTACGGCGGTCATTCTGCAGCGCGCAGACAAGGCCAGGTCAGGCGTGCAGTTCACCGTGCTCGACAGCAGGCTTCAGACCATCTTCTCAAATAATATCCGCAACAATTTCGGTTTCCTCAACCGCGCCGATGCCAGCGACGCAGGCAGCCCCGACAAGTTGTTCAGGCAGGAAGGGCGAAAAGTCTTCAAGGAGGTATGCCCCGCGGTTGCCATTCAGATAACAGAGCAACTCCAGCGGCTGTCGATCCCGACGACATCACTGAAACGGCTCTGGCTGCATCAGGCAAACCTGAATATGAACCAGCTTATCGCCCGCCGGGTGCTTGGACACGACCCCGACGAAATTCAGGCACCGGTTATTCTCGATGAATACGCCAATACAAGTTCCGCGGGCTCGATCATCGCGCTGCACAAGTACCACCGGGACTTCGAGCCGGGGGAGGTCGGGGTTTTATGCTCTTTCGGTGCCGGCCACAGTATCGGCAGCGTCATTCTGCGGCGCCGCTAGTTCGGCCAGGGTACGCAGCAAGATCTCACACTCGGCTTCCGTGCCGATGCTGATGCGCAGAAAACGATCGATGCGCGGCCTGGCGAAGTGCCTGACCAGAATGCCGCGCTCGCGCAGACGCTCGAACAAACCGGCCGCATCGCCGCCGGGTGGTGATACCAGCAGGAAGTTCGCCGCAGAGGGCAGCACATAATAGCCGAGGTCCGCTAGAGCACTGGCAAGATTCTCCCGCGACGCTGCGACACGCTCACAACAGGCACGAAAGTACGCCTCATCCTCATAAGCAGCCAGGGCACCACGCTGGGCGAGACTATCCAGGGGATACGAGTTAAAGGAGTTTTTGACTCGAAGCAGCGCCTCGATCAGCTCTGCCTGGGCGAATGCAAAACCGACGCGAAGACCGGCGAGCGAACGGGACTTTGACAGAGTCTGAACCACCACCAGATTGTTGAATTCCCGAACCAGGGGAATCGCTGACTCAGCCCCGAAATCGACGTAAGCCTCATCCACCACCACCACTGAATCCGGGTGCCCGAGCAGCACCCGGCGGATGTCCCCCAGCGGCAGTGAGCAGCCCGTAGGCGCATTCGGGTTCGGAAAGATAATGCCGCCGTTGTCCCGGGGAATATCCTCGACATCAATACGAAAGTCTTCGGTCAGTGGCAGCGTTTCGTGGTCAATGTCGAACAGCGCACACCACACCCGGTAGAAGCTGTAGGTGATATCCGGAAAGACCAGCGGCCGTGACTGCTTGAGCAGCCCGAGAAACACGTGGGCCAGCACTTCGTCGGACCCGTTTCCGGGAAACACCTGGGAGGGGTCGAGGCTATGATAATCAGCCACGGCGCGGCAAAGGGCCCCGGACTCGGGATCGGGGTAGCGCCTCAGGTCATCGCACTCCATGCGACGGATGGCCCGCATGACCTCTGGTGATGGCGGATAGGGGCACTCGTTGGTGTTGAGTTTGACCATGGTTTCCCGCGGCTGCTCTCCCGGCACATAGGGCACCAGCCTGCGCGCCGCATCACTCCAGAAACGACTCATATTCCACCCTTTTCTGCCGGATTTTCATGCTGTCCCTGAATGTGGGATCTGAGCTCGCTTGGCTCCATGTGGCGCACGTCGAGCCCGCGCGCGAGGTAGATGACCTGCTCCGCGACATTGCTGGCGTGGTCTCCCACGCGCTCCAGTGCCCGTAGTGCCCACATTTCGTTCAGTACAGGCCCGATATTGTGTGAATCTTCCATCATGAACGTCACCAGACTGCGCATCGCTGAGGCATATTCCGAGTCTACCGTGTCATCATCAACCACCACATCCACCGCGGTCATCTCGTCCTGGCGGGCAAATGAGTCGAGCGCGCTGCGCAACATCAGCCCGACGTGGCGCGCGATCTGCCTGACCTCGGAAGAGCCACTGCGGGACTGCGCTTGCTCGGAAAGCGTAATGGCCTGGCGGGCGATCTTGGTTGCCTCGTCGCCGATTCGCTCAAGGTCGGTGGTGACCTTGGCTACGGCAATCACCAGCCTCAGGTCACTGGCGGCCGGCTGGCGCCTGGCGAGAATATGAGAACACTCCTCATCGATCCTGACCTGCATGCTATTGACTTCTTCATCGCCGGCAATCACGTCTGCGGCCTGCCCGCTATCCCGTGCCAACAGCGCCTCCACCGCAAGCGCTACCTGCGATTCGACACGTCCCCCCATCTCGAGGAGATTATTCTTGACCGCCTCGAGTTCGACATTAAACTGCCCGGAAATATGTTGGTTAAACGTGTCTCTCTGCACCGCATATGTCCCCCGGTCGCCGCCGACGACCTTTGATAGTATGTTGCCGATAAACAAGGCAAACCATCAATCAGTCTATACTCTTTCTGGACAATACCCAACGCGACACCGGGATCATGCCCGGGGCACCTGCCAATAATAATCAATACGTCGGGAATGAAAGCGCAAATATGCTGCCTTCGCCGGGTGTGCTGTCTATCCTCAGTATTGCCCCGTGGGAGGCGGCAACATGTTTCACGATGGCGAGACCGAGACCCGTCCCACCGGTCTGTGAAGAACGGCTTTGATCGACACGGTAGAAACGCTCCGTCAGGCGCGGAATATGCGTCGCTTCGATACCGACACCCTGATCGATCACCGAAAGAAGCGGAACGTCGTTGTCCCGGGTCCAGCTGACTGTGACGACGGTATCGTCCGGGCTGTACTTTATCGCGTTCAGCACCAGGTTTGAGACGGCGCTGTGAAGCTCCTGGTAATCACCGAGGACGGGATCCCTGTGCCGGATATCCAGCGCGACCCTGCGTTCCGGGTGTGAGTGTGACAGTTCCTCCTGCAGTTCCTCGAGCAGTGACGCGATGTCGACGGTGACAGTCTTTTTCTGGCTGCGCTCGCTCTCTATGCGCGACAGCCACAACAGGTCATGAAGCAGACTTTCCATACGTTTGATCTGCAGGTCCATCTGCTGCAGGGGGCGATGAAATCGCTCATCAATATTGTCACGGTTATCCAGCATGGTGTCTAGGTAACCCTTGAACACGGTCAGCGGCGTGCGAAGCTCATGCGAGACATTGCCAACGAAATCCCTGCGCATCTGCTCTGTTTCCTGCATCCGCGTAATGTCCCGGACAAACAGGAGAAAATCGCCTTCGGCAAAGGGTGTGATTTCCATCTGCAGGTGACGAACCGGTCCGGCCTTCATGCGCACCCGCAGCGGTTCATGAAAATCCCTGGCAAGAAAATAGTCGTGAAACTCGGGTAACCGAACCAGATTGAGAATCGGCTGGCCCTTGTCCCGCGGATACTCAAGCTGCAGCAGGCGAAGCGCCGCGGCATTGCTCCACTCGATAGCGCCGCGGTGGGTGAGAATGACCACGCCGTCACGCATGGATGCAAATGACTCCTGGAGGTAATCCACCGTGGACTGCAGACGCAGGCGCGCCTCGCGGTTTTCGCGCTGCAGGCGGTAAATGGTCGAATACACGACGCCCCACAGCCCCGAGCTTTCAGGAGGCAGCTGATCAGGTTGCTCAAGCCAACGCCGCATGCGCCAGATCTGGAGCAGCCAGTTCAGACTGACCAGTCCGAACCCCACTGCGACCGCCTCGGCGGGATACCCCAGCATCCAGCCCACAGCCATCGAACCAAGCAGCAGAAACAGCAGCTTGCGAAGTTCCATGCGCCAGCTTCGATCCAGATTCACCCGGCCGGAGCTCCTCGCGATGAAAAGCGGTAGCCCGTGCCGCGCACTGTTTGAATCAGACCGCCGTAATCGTGCCCATGCGCCTCCAGCGCCTTGCGCAGGCGACGGATATGCACGTCGACGGTGCGCTCCTCGACGTAGACGTTTGCACCCCAGACCTGGTCCAGCAGCTGATTACGGGTATAGGCGCGCTCGGGGTGCGACATGAAAAACTGCAGCAGATTGAACTCGGTTGGCCCCATGTCCAGCGGGGAGTCGTTCAGATACACCCGGCGACTCTTGCCGTCGAGGACCAGCGCAGACACCTGCATGCGATCGGTGTTCTCGGCACTGGACGAGCGGCGCAGCAACGCGCGGATACGGGCAATCAGCTCGCGTGGCGCAAATGGCTTGGTGATGTAGTCATCGGCGCCCACGTCAAGACCCTGTATCACATTATCTTCTGCGGTTTTCGCCGTCAGCATGATCACGGGCAGTTCACTGGTCGCTTCGTCGCGCTTCAGCCGGCGCAACAGTTCCAGCCCGCTGCCCCCGGGCAGCATCCAGTCAAGCAGAATGATATCCGGTCGCTGGTCTACCACGATCGCGTGCGCGTCGAGAATATTGTCGGCTTCCAGGCACTTGAAATCGACTATTTCCAGCGCCATTCGCAACATATCCCGAATCGCGAACTCATCGTCGACTACCAAAACCGTACGTTCCGTCATACGCACATCGCCCAAAAACCTGTGACTGCCGCATGGTGCCGCGAGATTATGACAATAGCATGACAAATTGACGGTGAACTGACGGCATGTCTTATGGGTGCCTGCTAGAACCAGCCAAACAGACCGCCACGCCTGCGCAGAGACGCTTCGCAGGACGTCAGCTGTTCGCGGTAGCGTGCCGCACGATCAGCCACTTTCCTGGCCACGGTCTGCAGCCAGTACTTGTTGCGGTAGGTAGCGCGGTTATATCCCCCGTGGCCTTCATGGTACGCGAGATAAAGGCGGTAGGCGTCGGTTTTGGGGATCTGGCTGCGCAGGAATGACTGGTGGTTGTACCAGCCGACAAAGTCCACGGCGTCGTCGAAATGCGCGCGATTGGCACGGTAGCGCCCGGCGCTGCGTTTGTAGGCGTCCCAGGTGGACTCCAGCGCCTGGCTGTAGCCGTAAGAATCCGAGGGTCTGGGGCCCGGTATGACCCAGAGAATCTTTTTGCGCGGCGGCCTGGCCCGCGCCACGAATCGCGACTCCTGATGAACAAACGCCATCAAGACGGCTATCTCCCCGCCCCAGTTCTTCTGCGCCGCCAGCGCATCATCGTACCAGCCTTTTTTCTCGCGAAAAATGGAACAGACATCATCGAGATTTCCCGGGGGCGATGTCGTGCACGCGGTAACGCCAAACAGCGTGACAACAAGCAGCAGCCTGGTCATTATGGCGCGGCTCCAGCCGCCCGCAGACGCCCAAGCAGCGACTGTTCATCGATAACAGCGACGCCGAGCTTCTCGGCTCGCGCCAGCTTGCTGCCAGCGCCGGCACCGGCGACGAGTACTGTGGTTTTTGCCGACACACTACCGGAGACCCGCGCGCCGAGTGCCTGAAGCATCTCCGTTGCGTCTTCCCGGGTCAGGCTTTCCAGTTTGCCGCTCAACACCCAGGTTTCCCCGGCCAGTGGACCACTGGCGTCCGGACTGCGGGGCGCATCGACTTCGGGCCAGTGCACACCCGCCTCTCGCAGCGACGCGACCACCGCCATCGCTGCCGGTGAATCGAGGAACTGCCGCAAATGGTCCGCAACCACAGGGCCCACGTCGTCGACCTCCTGCAGGCGCTCCTCATCCGCGGCCGCGAGCGCCTGCCAATTGCCGAAATGCGCCGCCAGGCCGCGCGCCGTGGCTTCACCGACCTCGCGCACGCCGAGCGCGAAAAGAAAGCGCGCGAGGCTTGTCGACTTGCTCGCCTCCAGCGCAGCGATAAGATTGTCCGCGCTTTTTTCCCCCATGCGCTGAAGTGACAAAAGCTGCTCCCGACTCAGCGCATACAGGTCCGCAACCGTATGCAGCAGCCCGGCATCCACCATCTGATCCACAAGGCGCTCGCCGAGCCCATCGATATCCATCGCACGACGTGACGCAAAATGTCGCACGGCGGCCTTGCGCTGC
This sequence comes from Chromatocurvus sp., assembly GCA_046260215.1. GTDB lineage: Bacteria > Pseudomonadota > Gammaproteobacteria > Pseudomonadales > Halieaceae > Chromatocurvus. Next base: position 10,603 of record JBHEPQ010000339.1, on the reverse strand, counting down.
GCCGGACACACCAGCCCACCGAGGCAGCGCAGAATGGCGCCGCCCTCCTCGCGCTCCACCGGCGACCGGCAGGCTGGGCAGACGGACGGCGGAGTCACCGCCGTGCCGACCCCTGCAGCGGCCTGCTCGCGCACGGAAACGACCTGCGGAATCACATCACCGGCGCGGCGGACGACGACGGCATCCCCGATCCGCAAATTGAGCCGGTCAATTTCGTTAAAGTTGTGCAGCGTGGCGTTGCTGACCGTGACGCCGCCGACAAAAACGGGGTCGAGGCGTGCGACCGGCGTAATGGCCCCCGTGCGCCCGACCTGGAATTCCACATCAAGCAGCTTCGTGGTCGCCTCCTGAGCGGGGAACTTGCGCGCGATGGCCCAGCGTGGAGCCCGGGAGACGAAGCCCAGCTTATCGCGAAGCGAGAGATCGTTGATCTTGTAGACGATTCCGTCGATGTCGTAAGGCAGGCTGTCGCGGCGAACGGCGAGTGCCTGATAATAGTCAAAGCAGCCCTGCAGACCACTGACGGTCGCGGACTCGCTGCTCACACGAAGCCCCCACTCCGACAGCTTTCGTATAATGCTGTCGTGGCTGCCCGGCAGCGTGCCCCCGGCGACATCGCCGACACCGTAGCAGCACATCTGCAGGGGGCGACCTGCCGTCACCCTGGGATCAAGCTGGCGCAGACTGCCGGCGGCGGCGTTCCGCGGATTGACAAAGGGCTTCTCGCCCCGCATCCGGGCTGCCTCGTTAAGCGACTCGAAGCTGCTGTGCAGCATATAGATTTCGCCGCGCACCTCCAGACGACGGGGATAGCCCTTCCCGCGCAGTCGCAGGGGAATCGAGCGCACGGTGCGCGCATTCAGGGTGATGTCCTCGCCGGTGGTGCCATCACCGCGGGTCGCAGCACGAACAAGCCTGCCATCGTGGTATAGCAGGCTCACCGCAACGCCGTCGAGCTTGGGCTCACACACATACTCGACGTCCGCATCCCCGACGCCTAGCCGTTCCAGGACCCGTTCATGAAAGCGGGCGAGTTCGCCATCGTCGAAGGCGTTATCCAGCGACAGCATCGGCATCTCGTGCCGCGCCTCGGGAAATTCGGCCAGTGGCGCAGCACCGACGCGCTGTGTAGGGGAATCAGGCTGCTGCAGTTCCGGATAGTCGCTTTCGAGCTGCTGCAGCTCCCGCAGGGCGCTGTCATACTCATTGTCAGTCGCGCTTGGCCGGTCAAGAACGTAGTACTCGTAGTTCCAGTTTTCCAGTTGCTGGCGAAGGACCTCCGCCCGCGCCGTGTGACTCTCTGACCGGCCCACGGCGCGAATCAGCGACCGCGCGCCAGCATCCGCCTCTCGAGTTCGCGGATCTGCTGTCGACTGTGCTCCAGAGTCTGCGGCGTAACCGCGCTGCGGCTCTCGTCCAAAACACTGCCACCGAGATTACGCGCCACCGCCTGGGCGGTCTCGAGCATGTAATCAAAGGCCTTCATCATATCTTCCGGTCCCGGCAGGGTTACAAAGAACAGAAGCCCCTGCGTGTTGAGCTCGGACATGTGATCAATGTCGAAAACACCCGGTTGCATCATGTTGGCCACGCTGAACTGTATCGGACCGCGACCCGCAGACTGCTCATGTCGATGAAAAAAATCCATGTCGCCGAACCGAAGGTCGCAGGCGAGGAGGATATGCATAATGTCCTCACCCCTGAAACCCGCGGGATGATTGGCGACAACGTGCAGCATGAAGACTTCGGGATCCGGATCCCGGGGCAGGCGGCCTTCACTGCCCGGCTGGTCGTCCTCATCAACCGCAGGCAGATCATCCAGCCAGTCAAGATTGACCGGGTCCTGGCGTTCCCCGCGCAGACCGCTGAGCAGGCCGTCGCCCTCCTCGGCGGGGGCTTTGCCCGCCGACGGTCTGCGACCGGCATCGGGCTTTGCTTTTGCCGGGGCCGCACCAGTCGCTTCACCCCGGGGAGACGCGCGCCCGGAAGATCGGGAGGACGAGGCGATTTCCGCCGCCTGCGACGCGCGGTCCAGCGCGTTGTCAGTCTCATCAGAGCGGTCGTCGGCACGCACCACTTCATCGGCGTGTTCGCGCTTCGCCCGCATCAGGTCCTCGCGCCGGATGATCCTGGCCCCGCCGTTGGGCAGCTCCCTCTGCACCGAGGGGTTATCGAGGGCTTCGCCATCGCTCTCCTCATCGGCTCGCGCGATCTTTACCCGGACACGCTCGCTGCGTTCGATGCGCACGCGTCGCCAGGCATCCACGAGCACTGCTGCAATAAGCAGTACGCCGATGATGACCATCCAGTCCCGAACTGTTAAATCCATGATTCCGCGCCCGGTCAATTTCAACTCGCCGCGAGTTCGGCGGCTTCTTCAACGTCTACGGAAACCAGACGCGATACGCCGGGCTCATGCATGGTGACACCCAGCAGCTGATCCGCCATTTCCATCGTGATTTTGTTGTGCGTAATAAAGATGAACTGCACCTTGTCAGACATTTCCCTGACCATCCGAGCATAACGCCCCACGTTGGCATCATCCAGCGGTGCATCAACCTCATCCAGCATACAGAAGGGCGCCGGATTAAGCTGGAATATCGAAAACACCAGTGCGATGGCGGTCAGCGCCTTTTCACCACCGGAGAGCAGATGAATCGTGCTGTTCTTTTTGCCTGGCGGTCTGGCCATGATTGAGATGCCGGTATCAAGCAGATCGTCACCGGTCATTTCCAGTGTTGCGCTGCCACCGCCGAACACCCGGGGAAACAGGTCCTGCAGCCCGGCATTCACCTTCTCAAACGTGTCCTGAAAACGGCTTCGTGTCTCGCGATCGATCTTGCGAATGGCGGATTCCAGCGTTTCCAGCGCACTGACCAGATCCTCGTTCTGGGCATCGAGATACTGCTTGCGTTCCGATTGCTGACTGTATTCATCGATCGCCGCCAGGTTGATCGGACCCAGGCGCGCGATGCGCGACGCTACCTTCACGAGTTGCTGCTGCCAGGCACTGCGATCGGCGTCTGCGGGTGTGTCTTCAAGGACCTCCTGCGGCGCACGCTGCATTTCAGTCAGCTGGCGCTCCACAGCCTGCTGCTGCACCTGCAGTGTCTGTCGCTGCAGACGCTCCTGCTCCAGGGTTGCACGGGCGCCTGCAGCGCGCTGTTCTATGGCGGCGCGCTGCTGCTCGGAGGCACGCAATTCATGCTCGACCTCTGCCACCTGCTGCCTCGCCACTCCAAGATCTGTCTCGCAGGCCAGGCGCAGCTCGAGCTGTCGCTCGAGCTCTTCACGCAGGGCCTGCAGCGGCGACTCGGACTCATCCAGCCCCGCGTCCAGCTGCGCCCGTCGCTCGGTGAGCTGCGCCACCTGGGCCTCGGTGCGTTCGATGGAGCTGCGTAGGGTATCGATCTGTGTCTGCAGACCCCGACGACGCATGACTGCCTGGCTGGCAGCATCCCGGTCCTGCCGCGCCTGTTGCCGCGCCTGTTCGAGCCTCGACCGGATCTGGTCACGGGCCGACAGCAGGGCTTCCCGCTCACCGGAATCCGCCTCGAGCTGCTCGATGGCTTCCGCCAGAACCTGCCGTGCCTCGGCGAGCGACGCCTGTTCCGCGGCGAACTGAATGCGCGCCTCTTCTATGTCCCGGGCCACACCATCACGTCGCGCCTGGATCTGCTCCTGACGTGCTTCCTGCGCCTTGAGGCGTGCGGCGATGTCCGAACTGCGACGGGTAGCAGCCTGCAGCTCACGCGATACATCCTGGCGCTGCGTTTCGATGGATCGCAGCGACTCCTGCTGCGTCGCGAGCGCCTCAGACAGGGACTGCGAGAGCTCTTCCAGGTTTTCAATGGAACCACCAAGTGCGTCGAGCTCCTGCTTGCGCCGCAGAACGCCACCCGCCGGATCGGCGCCGCGGGACAAGGCCAGCCAGGTACTACCCAACCAGAGACCATCCGGTGTGATGACGGACTCATGTGCCGCCAGAGAGCCACGCTGTGCATAGGCATCTTGGGGATCTGTCGCCGTGCGCACGTGGGCGAGAAGGCTTCCCAGCCAACCACCACTGCTCACTCGGGATGCCAGGCTGCCCACGGGAGCAGGATTTTCGCTTACGGTTTCGACCAGGGCCAGCGCACCGTGATCGAAACCGGCGGCGGCTTCAGCAAACGCGTCAATGCTGTCAACGCAGACTGCCTGAAGGTAACTGCCGAGAACCGTTTCCACGGCACGCTGCCACTCATCCTCCACGGACATACGCGCCAGCAGGCGGGGCGAATCCGCCAGCCCGTTCTGCAGCAGCCACTCACCGAAGCCCTCGCCCCTGTCATCGCTCGCTGCCTGCTGCAGCGCCTCCAGGGAAGCTCGACGACCGCGCAACTGCTGAAGTTCCGAACGCGCTTCGTCCAGCCGCACCGCCAACGACGTACTCTGTTCGCGCGTTGCCGTAACGCGATCCGCAAAAGCCTCGGCTCTCTCCTCATACTCGCCGATCACCAGCTCGGCCTCCGCCAACTCCTCTCGCAGTAGTGCCGGGTCGTCGCCTTGATCCTGCGATGCCAGATTCTGCTGCTCTACAGTGAGCTGCTCTACCCGGGTCTGCAGGCGTTTCAGTGCATGCTCGAGATGCTGAATCCGCGATTGCTGAACCTCGGCGCGCTGGCGGGGCTCGGCGGCGCGCTGATTGAACGCCTCCCAGCGCTGCTGCCAGTCCTGCATCGCCTCTTCGGCACGCACCAGAACCTCACCTGACTCCTCGTCTTTTGCCGCCAGCATCTCGGATTCAGGCACAGCAGTCTCCAGTTCGGCCTGCCAGGAATCCAGCCGGCCGCGGTCCTCGCCGAGGTGGGACTGCGCCTCCTCCAGGTTGATCGCAGTTTGAGCCTGATCATCGTGCAGCTGGCGGGTGCGCTCCTGCTGGTGCTGTATGCTCTGCTCAATCCGGGCCACCTCCGCGCCCAGCGCGTAGTAGCGCCCCTGCACCTCGTTCAGCACATCGCTGCGCTCCACCTGCGTCTGCCGGTAGCCCTCTATCGCAGTCGCGACCTGCTGATGCTCTGCCAGCACCGCCTCCAGCTGCACCTCGAGCTCGCCAACGCGGTGCGCGCTGGTCTGTACCTGTGAGGCCAGTTCGCGCCACTCCAGGGCGTACAGCTGCGCCTTCAGGCGCCGCTCCTCCTCCCTGTATTCGCTGTACTTCTCTGCTGCCTGGGCCTGGCGCTGCAGATGCTGCAGCTGGCGTTCGAGCTCATCGCGCAGATCGGTGAGGCGCTCCAGGTTCTCGAGCGTCCGGCGCATGCGCGTCTCGGTTTCCCGGCGGCGCTCCTTATACCTGGATATGCCCGCGGCCTCTTCAATGAAGACCCGCAACTCCTCGGGCTTCGACTCGATGAGGCGGGAAATCATACCCTGCTCGATAATGGCGTAGCTTCGTGGACCGAGGCCGGTACCGAGGAAAATATCGGTGATATCGCGCCGGCGGCAACGCGTGCCATTGAGAAAATATTCCGACTGACCCTCGCGCGAAACAAGACGTCGTGTGGAAATCTCGGCGTAGCTGCCGTACTCGCCCCCTACGCCGCCGTCGCTGTTATCAAATACGAGCTCGATGGACGCCTGCCCAACCGGCTGCCGGTTGACTGAACCGTTGAAAATGACATCGGTCATCGATTCACCGCGCAGGTTCTTGGCCGAACTCTCACCCATAACCCAGCGCACGGCATCAATGACATTGGACTTGCCACAGCCGTTCGGCCCCACTACCGCACACATATTGCTTGGCAGACTCACTGTCGTCGGATCGACAAACGATTTAAAGCCGGCGAGTTTGATGGACTTCAGTCGCATAGGACGGTGGCTGCAGTTCCCAACTGATTGTTTTTGAACAGAGTTATGTGTCAGATACCGCGAGGGGCGGGCTGGGCGAATAGTGTATCCCGTTTACGCAGTGACGACTATCCCGGCTTCGGGAGAAGCCGGGATAGTGCAGGACGCTGATCGCCCCGATCAGCTTCCGGTAGCCATCAGTTCAATTGTCAGCGCCTGCTCCCCGGCGCTGGCCGCTACAGTGTCGGATACTCCCGTGAAACTGGCATTCTCAGCGCCGGGTGTGCCATTGGGCGACACCTGTACAAACACCCGCAGCGGCCCGGCACCGGACAGCGTCTGGCCTGCCATGGAGTTACTGTCGTCCAGGCGAACGGTGGCTGGCAGGTCAGCGCCCCGCAGGCGCTGCACGGCGATTGGCATGCGCGACTGTGACTGTGCACCGCGCGCAAGAATAAATACCGTATCGGCGTCCGACAGACTCGCGTCCGTGGGCCGCTCAATGCGCACAAGCAAGGCCCGGTCACCCCCGGCCTTGTCCGTCCCTGAGGCAGCCACTGCGGGGTCAGCCACGTCATCGCCCAGGCGATCACGCGCCGTGGCGATGACGTCGTCCAGCATCTCCGCACCGGGTGATCCCGGATCCTCGATCTCCCGCAGCCTTTGCCAGTAGTTTATCGCGGCGCGATACTGCGACTGTTCAAAAGCCGCCATACCGAGAAGACCAAGCGCCGTCCGCTGCAGTGGATCGATGGACAGGGCCCGCTCGGCAAGACGCTGGGCGTCGGCGGTAAGCTCACGACCTGCACTGAGGTAACTGGCCTGTGCCGCCATGGCCGCCGCGCGCGCATCGGTAGGCGCCTTGTCCGCCAGGGTTCCGTAGGCCTCTTCCGCCGCGGCGTGGTTACCCCGCGTCATGTGATAGCGACCCAGTAATGCCAGATAATCCCGATTGTCGGGACGTGCCTCGAGTCTGGACTCTACCGCAGCCATCAGCGCATCGATATCGGCATCGGCCGTGTTTTCATCCAGCGAGTTGAGGCGCTGGCTGATGGTGACGTCCCCCGCGGCTCCCAGCTGCCAGTAAAGAACAGCAGCCACCAGCACCACCGGGACCCACAGCCATAGCACCGGCAGGCGTCTACCTGAATGGCCAGGTTGCGCCGTCCCCGCTTCTGGAACAGGCTGTCCGCTCGCGGGCATATCCTCGAGCATGCGCAGACGTGCATCCTCGCGCAGCGTGTCGTTGCCATCGATCTCGAGTTCCCGCAGACGCAGGGCATACCAGTCGAGATTGGCCTCGGAGAGCTCGCGAACCCGACCGCGCCGACCGGGCCGCAGAACGAAAAGCGCCGCCAGCGCCAACAGAATGGCGCTTCCAGTGAAGAAGAAAGTCATCCTTCGCGTTCCGCCTCCGCGCCCAATAGCTGATCGAGTCGCGTGCGCTCATCCTCGTTAAGCGCCCCCTCGCGGCCTTTGTGACGGCCGCGAAGGACAACAAACGCAAATAAAGCGCCGATGATCAGGAAGCCCGGGGGGGCCAGCCAGAGCACCGCGGTTTTGGCGTCAAAGGCGGGCCGGTAGCGCACAAAATCCCCATAGCGATCTACCATGTCTTCGAGGATTTCCCCGTCTGTCGCACCCGCCTCCAGTTGCCGATGCAGGAGTCGGCGTAGATCCTCGGAAATCGGCGCGTTGGAGCCTGCAATATTCTGATTCTGGCATTTCGGACAGCGCAGTTCCTCGCTGAGCGCGTGGTAACGCTCTTCCAGAGCGGGATCGCTGAATTCGTAGGTTTCAATCACGGCGCTGACGGGTATCGCAAAAAAAAGCAAGATAAAGATAAGCCCGCTGCGGTGCAGTGTCATCATGGTCTGGCCTCCCGGCTCATTTGCTCATAAATCGGCGCCAGGCGGCTTCGCCAGAGCCGTTCATCAATCACGCCCACGTGTCGATAACGCACCACACCATCGGCGTCGACGAAATAGGTTTCCGGCGCCCCGTAAACCCCCAGATCCAGCCCCAGGGATCCTTCCCGATCGACAATGTTCACGCGGTAGGGGTCCCCCAGGTCACGCAGCCATTGACGCGCCGCCTCGGGGTCATCCTTGTAGTTGATTCCGTAAATGGGAACGCCCTCCTGCGCCAGCTGTTGCAGATAGGGATGCTCCACCCGGCAGGAAACACACCAGGTCGCCCAGACATTGAACAGCGCCGGTTCGCCGGTAACATCAGCGGGCTTGAGGGTGCGGTCGGCATTCAGCGCCGGCAGCGCGAACACCGGCAATGGCCTGTCAATCAGAGCTGACGGCAGTTCCTGCGGGTCGAGAGACAGACCGCGTAACAGAAACAGGGACAATACAACGAAAAGACCCAGCGGTATGAACAGCTTGAGCCTACGTGGCATAGCCTGCCCCTGGCACTGCCTGCGTCGCCGCAGCACGCCGGCGCCGGTATCGCCTGTCAGCAACCGTTGTAAACGCACCCGCCGCCATGAATATCGGGCCCAGCCAGATCCAGCGGATCATGGGCTTGTAGTGCAGACGGATAGCCCAGGCACCACCATCGCCAACCGGCTCACCCATGGCGACAAACAGGTCGCGGAACAGGCCGGCATCAATCGCCGCCTCGGTCATGACCGAGCCGGAGGCCAGGTAGCGGCGCTTCTGCGGCGCCAGTTGCGCAATTACATTTCCGTCTTCAAAGACAGTAAATCGCGCCTCATCGGCGACGTAGTTGGCTCCGCGCACCCGTGCCATCTGCTCAAAACGGAACGTGTAACCAGCGACAACCTGCTCCTGCCCAGGCTGCATTTTCAGGTCGCGCTCGATCGTGTATTGCGTCGTCGCAACCACCCCGATGACGGTGGCAGCGAACCCAAGGTGAGCGAGGAACATCCCCCAGTAGCTGGGCGCCAGCCGACGCAGGCCGCGAGCGATGCCGGCGCCAGAGCTCACGCGATTGTAAAGGTCGCGCAGCATGCCGAGCACGACCCACGCGGCCAGAACTACCGCCAGGGACATCCAGACGTTGTAGTCGCCGCCGGCGAACAAGGGCAGAACAATGCCGAGGGCGACAGCGGAAAGTGCCGGCACCAAAAGCTCGGCACGCCAGCGCGCGGCAGTGTCATTTTTCCAGCGTGACAGCGGGCCGATCCCCATGAAGGGCATGAGCACCGCCATCAATGGCACAAATATCGCATTGAAATAGGGTGGACCCACAGAGTATTTGCCCTCTCCTAACGCATCCATCATCAGGGGAAAGAGCGTACCGAAGAGCACTGACACGGTTGACACGACAAACACAACATTATTGACCAGCAGCAGGGTTTCCCGGGACAGCCAGGCAAAGCTGATGCGGCTGCGCACCGCCGGCGCGCGCAGCGCGTACAGCGTCAGGGAACCCCCAACCACAAGGGCGAGGAAAATGAGGATGAACAGACCGCGGGCCGGATCCGTTGCGAAGGCGTGCACCGATGTAAGAACGCCCGAGCGCACCAGGAATGTTCCCAGCAGGCTCAGTGAAAATGCAAAAATGGCCAGCAGCACGGTCCAGCTCTTGAACAGCCCCCGCTTTTCCGTCACGGCGAGGGAGTGAATCAGCGCCGTTCCCGCCAGCCAGGGGAGAAAAGAGGCGTTCTCGACGGGATCCCAGAACCACCAGCCACCCCAGCCGAGCTCGTAGTAGGCCCACCAGCTGCCGAGCATGATGCCGAGGGAAAGAAAGGCCCAGGCGACGTTGGTCCAGGGTCGCGACCAGCGCGCCCAGGCCGCATCCAGACGGCCACCCAACAGCGCTGCAATGGCAAAGGCGAAGGCAACACTGAAGCCGACATAGCCCATATACAGCAGTGGCGGATGAATGATCAGGCCCGGGTCCTGCAGCAGGGGATTCAGGTCATTGCCATCCGCGGGGATTCCCGGTAACAGGCGCTCGAACGGATTGGATGTGAACAGCGAGAATGACAGGAAGCCGACTGCGATCAATCCCATCACGGCGAGCACGCGCGCCAGCATGACCGTGGGCAGCTGTGCACTGAAAATGGCAACCGCCGCCATCCAGCAGCTGAGAATGAGCACCCAGAGCACGAGCGAGCCTTCATGGTTGCCCCAGACCGCTGAAAACTTGTAGATGGCTGGCAACAGGCTGTTGCTGTTGGAAGCGACCACTTTCACCGAAAAGTCGTCCTGCAGAAAGGCGGTCGCGAGGCAGGCAAAACTGATGGCACTGAACACCAGCACGCCCATCGCCAGGGACGGCGCCAGCGCCATCGCGGGCGTATGGCCACGCTGGGCGCCCCACATTGGTATGACGCTGAGCATCACAGCCAGGCAAAGCGCAAGAATGAGCGCCATATGACCAAGTTCAGGTATCACAGTGAAGCCTCCTGTTTACGCCGCGAAGAGGCCTCGAGCGCTTCGGCGACCTCCGGCGGCATGTAGTTTTCATCGTGCTTGGCCAGGACTTCCGTGGCCATCAGCACGCCATCGGCGCTCAGGGTACCCGCAGCCACCGCACCCTCGCCCTCGCCAAACAGATCCGGCAGGATGCCGACGTACACGATAGGTACAGTCGCCTCGTAATCGGTGACCGCGAAGCGCACCTCCAGTGTCTCGCTGCTGCGCTCCACGCTGCCGTCGACCACCATGCCGCCTACCCGGATGGGGCGGTCGAGCGGTGCAAGTCCGGCGGAGACGTCTACCGGCGGATAGAACAGATTGATGTTGCCGCGCAGGGCGTAGGCGCCAAGGCCAGCGGCAAGGGATGAAAACAGCAC
>JBHEPQ010000332.1:0-13107 GCA_046260215.1 Chromatocurvus sp. | reverse complement strand
ATCGGCGCCCGCCGGCAGTGGCACATTGATGACGTTGTCCGCCGAGGGTCCTGCTCCCGAGTGGGGATAAAACGGATGCTGAAACGTGGAGCAGAACAGAACACGGTTGTCCCCGGCGACGATGTGTTCCGTGCCATTGCCATGGTGGACGTCGAAATCGACTATCGCCACCCTGGACAGACCATGTTCCTCCAGCGCCTGGTACGCGGCGACGGCCACGTTGTTGTAGAAACAGAAACCCATCGCGCGATTGCGCTCGGCGTGGTGGCCTGGAGGTCGGACCGCGCAGAATACCCGTCGGTGCTTACCGGTGATGACGAGGTCAACCGCCATTGCCGCCGCACCCGCTGCGCGCTCTGCCGCAAGCAGGCTGTAAGGATTCATGGCCGTGTCGCCATCCAGCCACGCCATGCCGGTGTCAGGCGACCGCGAGGTCAGCTCGTCCAGATAGTCACGGTCGTGGATTCGCAACAGCTGTTCTCGTGTCACGCGGGGCGCGTCGTGATGGACCAGTGCCGCATCGAGCCCACAGGCTATCAGCCGGTCGTTGATGGCACGCAGTCTTGCCGGGGATTCGGGATGCCCGGTACCCATGTCGTGGAGCAGGTAATCGGGATGCGTGATGTAGCCTATGGTCATGTCCGGGTATCCAGCCTGTTTCAGCCTATGGCACTATTCTCCCGTATATCGCGCAGAGTTGCACTTGGAGCGCGGGCACGGGAGAACCGGGGTGAGGAAACATTACCTGCAGCGGCTGTTTGAACCCGATAGCGTGGCCGTCGTGGGTGCGTCCGACCGCCCGGATACCGTGGGTGGCCGGGTGCTGCGCAATATCCTGGATGGCGGATTTCGCGGACAGGTCTATGCGGTCAATTCGCGGCGCTCGCTCGTGCAGGGGCTGCGGGCGTATCCAGATATTGCCGCTTCCGGCGCCAGGATCGATCTGGTCATTATCGCCGTGCCTGCGGCTGACGTGCCGGATGTATTGCAGGACGCCGCTGCCGCCGGCGCGGGTGCGGCGATCGTCCTTTCAGCCGGTTTTGGCGCGCAGGCCGTGGATGGACCTGCACAGCAACGACGTCTGGTCAGGATCGCCCGGGATCACCGTGTCGCCTTGCTGGGCCCGCACACCCTGGGCGTCTTGCGTCCGTCCTGGCATTTCAATGCCAGCTTCGCCGGCAGTACCGTGAGTCCGGGTCACGTCGCCCTGCTGTCCCAGTCGGTGGGTTTCTGCAACGCCATGCTCGACTGGGCCGCCTCCAATCACTTCGGCCTGTCACTACTGGCGTCGCCCGGTGCCGCCGCCGGTGTGGATTTTGGCGATCTCCTGGATTTCTGTGCGGTGGATACATCCACGCGCAGTGTCCTCCTGTACGTCGAGCGAATTGCCGACGCCCGGGCGTTTGTCAGTGGACTGCGGCTCGCGGCGCGAGTGAAACCCGTTGTTGTCCTGAAGTCCGGTGGTGACAATGCCCTCGGATCGTCGTCCGATGAGGCGCTGACCGATGAGGCATCGCTAGCGGACGCGGCATTTGATGCCGCCGTCAGGCGCGCCGGCGCTGTGCGCGTCAGGAGCGTGCACGAGCTGCTCACTGCTGCGCGAACCCTGGCGTCCGGCACAAAGGCAGTTTCCCGACAGCGCGTGGCAGTCATTACCAACGCCGCTGGTCCCGGTGCCATGGCGGTGAACCGTGCCCGTCGTCACGGCCTGCCGTTGGCTAGCCCGTCGCAGGAGACCCGGGATGCCCTGTCGCGGCTCATGCCACCTGGCTGGCAGTATGGACATCCCGTTGATCTGCTGGGCGACGCGCCACCCAAGCGCTACGCAGGGGCGGCGAGGCTGCTGCTAGCGGATTCCGAGGTGGATAGTCTCCTGGCTCTGGTGACACCACAGGGAGTCACTGATCCACTGGCCTGCGCCGAAGCGTTGATTGCCGTGGCCAATCCGAAACACAAGCCCGTAATCGCGTGCTGGATGGGACAGGACCTGGTAGCGCAAAGTCGCGCCCTGTTGTCAGCGTCCTCGGTTCCCCAGTTTTCAAGTCCCGAACGTGCGGTGGATGCACTTGCGTACCTCGCCAGCTATCGGGACAGCCAGAACCAGCTTCTGCAGCTGACGCCGCCGTTGTCACGCCACGCCACGCCGGATTTACCACGCAGCAGGGCTCTGGTTCGTGAGCACATGGGACCCGTGCCGGCGGAATTGCCGACGGCGGCGGTGCTTGATCTGTTTCTCGCCATGGACGCCAGGGTGGCGCCGCTTGGCTCTGACCGCGGTGTCGGCACTGCGAGCGACGAGCGTCAGCTTGCAGTGCTCCTGACGCGTGTGCCGGCTTTCGGTCCTGCGATTTTTCTCGGTCCCGCCGGGAGCCAGCTGCATCGTCTTCCCGGGGTGCAGGCTTCGCTGCCACCACTCAACGACTTCCTGTGCCGCGAATTGTCGGAGAGGTTGCTGCAACGCTTTGCCATGGAGAGCCTGTCGATTCAGCAGGAAAATCAGCTGGTCGATACGCTGATGACGCTGTCGGCAATAGCCTGTGAGATACCCGGGATCGACACCGTGAGTATTCCGGCGCTGCCTTTGGGCGCAGGATGCAGGCTGGACCCCTGTCGTGTCGCGATCACGGTCGCGGCGCTGGGCGTGCAGGCTTCGGCGTCTGCCTATGAACACATGGCCATCCACCCCTATCCGAGTGAACTGGAGAGTCGCGTGTTGTTGCCCACGGGGGAGACTCTGTTCATTCGCCCCATGCGGCCTGAGGATGCGGGCATGGAGCAGCGTTTTGTTGATGGCCTGTCGTCGCAGAGTCGCTACTACCGTTTCATGTACCGTCTTGATCATCTGTCGACGGTCATGCTCGCACGTTTTACCCAGATCGATTACGACCGTGAGATGGCGCTGGTCGGGGTGCTTGACTCTGCTTCACCCGATGAACGCATTGTCGCTGTATCGCGTTATGCGGTAAATCCGGATGCGGTCTCCTGCGAATTCGCGCTGGCAGTCGCCGACGAGACACAGGGCAGGGGTCTGGGCAGCCTGTTGATGGAGACACTGTTTCGCGTTGCCCGCGAACGCGGGCTGGAGTCGATGGAGGGTGAGGTTCTGGCAGATAACCGGAAAATGTTGGCGCTGTGTCGCGGCCTGGGCTTCACGCTCAGGCGCCGCGTTGACGATCCCGGGATTGTTGCGGTCTCACGGCCCCTGTGACGACATTCTCTGGCATGCAGCCGCACATACGACTAACGTAAGATTGGGAGCATGGCTGTTTCAGAAGCATGGCTGTTTCATAAGCATGGCTGATTTAGAAGCATAGCTGATTCAATAGGGAGAAACACGACATGACCGATCAGGCAGCGATAGTCATAGGGGCCAATGGGGGTATCGGGCGGGCGCTGGTCGAGGCGCTGTCGGATTTCAGCGTGCACGCGATCAGTCGTGCTCCGGCGCCGTTGGATCTTCCTCACAACGTCTCCTGGCATAGCTGCGGCGATGACAGCGCATCGCGGGAATCAACCGCGACACGCATCGGCGAAGCGCTGTCACAATCCGGTAGCTGTCTGCGTCGCATTATTGTGTGCTGCGGGACACTTCATGGGGACGGTTACCGCCCCGAGCGGGCTCTGCGCGAGCTCAACACCGACACCATGCACACGGTTTTCCATGTCAACGCGATGCTGCCGATGCTGTGGCTGGCAGCGCTTGAGACCGTGCTGCGCGACAGTCCCGCTTGCGTCGCGGCTTTTCTCAGCGCCCGCGTTGGCAGTATTTCAGACAATAACCTTGGCGGCTGGTATAGCTACCGCGGTTCCAAGGCGGCGCTCAACATGATGCTGAAATCTGCGGCAATAGAGCTCGCACGTCGTTCGCCTGGCGTGAAGTTGCTCGCGTTTCATCCGGGGACGACAGATACCGCGCTGTCCAGGCCTTTCCAGGCGCGCGTTCCGGCGCACAAGCTGTTTACGCCGGACTATGTGGCAACCCGCCTGCTGTCCGTGATGAAAGACGCGCAGCCAGATGGAACGCTGTCCTTCGTCGACTGGGCCGGTGAAACGATCGCGTGGTGAGCGCGACAGTGTTTGCGGTACGTCTGTTCATCCGGCATCGTGCGCGGTATCTTGGTGGGCAAATTTATCTTTGAGGTTCGCCGATGCACTCTTCCAGCCGCACTTGGGGTTCACGTTGCGTTATTCTGGTGCTTCTTCTCTTCGTGATCGGCGGCTGCGCCCAGTACGACAATAAGCGCGGGGTCGACGTCACGTGGCAGCCGGCCGCTCTTTCAGATCTGGAACGTGGCGAAACCACTCGTTCCGAGGTATTGGCCCGACTCGGCCCGCCTTCCCAGGTTATCGCTCTCGGGGATGAGACGGTTCTTTACTACCTGAATGAGCAGGCTGATGGTAACGGCCTTTTGTTGATAGTCTACAACCGTTTCACCGTCGATACCCGATACGACCGGGCGATCTTTTTCTTTGATCAGAACGATCGCCTTACCGACCACTCGGCGTGGATCCGCGCGGACACGGACTGACCCATGCCTCGTCTGTCGATCATTCTGGCCATCGTCGTGTTGTGTGGCTGTACGCAGAGGTTCTACCAGCTTGGCATGCCGCTGCCGCCAGTGGAGTCAGAACCGGCAGCCGGCGCCTCCCTGCAGGCTGTTCTGTCGCAACTCGGACCACCACAGCGGCTAACCCGCACGGTATCGGGATGGACCATGGGCTGGGAACACTGGCGTGTTGCCGAGAGTTCGTTCGGTGCCAGCCTCGGAGTAATGGGCGTCGATGCGCTCACCTTTGACTGGGGCGATGCACGGGTCCGCGGCGACTTCCTGTTGATCAGTTTCAATGCCGACGGGCAGGCGACATCGGTAGCGCGAGAAATCTGGGATAATGACATTGGTGGTGGTGCGGCCGTGCAGCCCTTCCTGGGGGTCGCCCCCCTTGTCGATGTGGCCGACCTGCTGGTGCCGCTGCCCCATCACGGATGGGGAGCCAGCGCGCTGATGCCATTGCCCACGGCGATCAATAATGAAAACCGCCCCGGCATGGGCAGCAACGGTCTCGAGCAGCGTGGTACGCCGCCGGGTATCGGCCAGCGCACCCTCGAAATGCGATAATGTAGGCTGCGGCGCAGAGCGCGGATTTTCCCGCGAGCACAATAAGGAGCAAGAGTATGTCAGATGACACCATTCCCTCGCTGGTCTCGCATTGGGCAGAAACCTGCCCTGACAGGGTGTGGCTGCGCGATCTACGCGAGCAGGGCAGCGATGACTATACCTGGGCCGAGGCGAACGCCCAGATCCGGGCACTTGCGGCGATGCTTGAGGATCGTTTCGGGCACGGTGAGCGCATGGGGATCCTGTCACGTAACCGGCCACACTGGTTCATGGCAGATATCGCGATAATCGCGTCCGGCAATGTATCGTTGAGCCTGTTCACCACGCTGCCCGCCTCTACTGCCGAATACATCCTCGATTTTACCGAGGCCCGGGTGCTGTTCGTCGGCGAAACGCAGAACTGGGAAGCGGTAAAATCGATCCTGCGGGAGGATGTAACGCTTATCGCCCTGCCCGGGGTCGTCCTGGACCGGCCCCATCTGCGCTGGGAAGACCTTCTGGATGAGTGGGCGGGTAGGGCGCCCGACTATGAGTGCGCCGCCGATGATATGATGTCCCTGGTGTTCACCTCGGGCACGACCGGGCTGCCCAAGGGGGTAATCCAGACGCACGACAGCAATCTGGTGCCGATTCGCCGCTTCATCAAGGCATTCGGTATACGGGAGGCGCCGCGTTACTTTTCCTACCTGCCGCTGTCGCACATTGCCGAGCGCCAGATCGTTGAATTTTCATCAATTGTTGTCTGTGGCGAGGTTTCTTTCAACGAATCGCCGGAGACGATTCTGCGCGACCTGCAGCGAACGCGTCCGCACATGTTCTTTGGACCGCCGCGTATCTGGGAGCAGTTCCAGCAGGCAGTCATCGGCAAATTCGGTGGACAGGCAGAGCTGGAGAAGGCGCTGGCGGCGGATCGTGAGGGGATCGGGCAGCTGGTTCTGGACACCATGGGCCTGAACGAGGTTGAGTTTTGTCTCGTGGCCGCCGCACCGACGCCACCGGCGCTGATTCACTGGTGGGAAATATTCGGCTTGACCCTGATGGAGGGCTTTGGCCAGACAGAGGCGATGGGCCTGATAGTCAGCAGCCCGGAGCAGCGTCGCATCGGGTCGATCGGCAAGCCGCTGGGTGAAGTGGAATACCGGATTACCGAGGAGGGTGAGCTCGCGGTAAAGGCAGAAGGGTGCACGCCAGGCTACTATCGCATGCCCGAAAAGACCGCCGAGTTGATCCGCGATGGCTGGATACACACCGGTGACAAGGCGCGGGTGGACGAGGAGGGTTTCCTGTACATCACGGGGCGCGTGAAGGATTACTTCAAGACCATTCAGGGCAAGTTTGTCGCACCGCCGCCGATCGAGGGCGAGTTTGCCAAGAATCCTCATGCGGAGCAGCAGTGTCTTCTGGGCAGGGGATTTTCAAAGACGATCATGGTGGCAGTGCTCACACCGGATGCGCGACAGAAGGCAAGAGAAGAGCTGGAGGCGTCGTTTCTGGAAACGCTGGAAGACATCAACCGTGAGGTAGAAAAGCACGCCCGAATCGGTGGCGTGATTCTTTCCAGCGAGCCCTGGGAGATTGCCAACGAGGTGCTGACGCCGACCCTGAAAATACGTCGTGACCAGGTGGAGGCGCTGTTCGGTGAGATGGCCGAGGAACTCGCAAGAAGGTCAGCGGAGCAGGGCACTCCTATCATTCACTGGCACGATTGACATGCTTTAAGCTTCGGGCTCGTGGGCAACGCCGCTTTAGCAGCGATGCCTACCCCGGCTTTTGCCTATCCGAGAAATTCACCCCGCGTGCTGAGGTCTGACTTGAATGCACCGCCCAGTGCTGTCGTGCGGGTGGTTGAGTTGCTATCCATCACGCCGCGCGATTTCACGCAGTAATGCACGGCGTTGACGGTCACTGCCACGTCTTCCGTTTCAAGCAGCGTTTGCAGCGCAACGAGAATCTGCTGGGTCAGGCGCTCCTGTACCTGGGGTCGCCGCGCGAAAAACCGCACGATACGATTGATCTTGGAAAGCCCGATTATCCGATTGCCCGGGATGTACGCCACTTTTGCGCTGCCATCAATCGTCACGAAGTGGTGCTCACAGGTGCTGACAAGATCAATGCTGTCAATGCACACCATTTCCTCCACCTGCATTTTATTTTCGATAACGGCAATGCTCGGGAAGTTTGTGTAGTCCAGTCCCGAAAAAATTTCATCCACGTACATCTTGGCGATGCGATGGGGTGTTTCGCTCAGGCTGTCGTCCTGCAGGTCCAGCCCGAGCGTCTGCGTAATGTCGGTGAAGGCGTCGCGAAGCCTCGCATATTTCTGGTCACGGTCCAGCCCGTTACTTACAATCGGCGTTTCCAATCCGCGTTTCACCAGGGCTGTCTGCACCAGTGCGGCCTCTAACGTGAGATCCGGCCCGGGCTCGATGTCCGGGTAGGTCATTGCCTGTGCTGTATTCATGAAGTGCCTCCTATAATTCAAACAAATTACGTCTTGCCATGGAGAACAGATCGGCGGGAACATGGTCAAAGCAGGGACAGTCGAAGCACGGACAGTCAAAGCACGGACGGGTTTGCGCTGCCCGGCAATGAGTGCAAGACTGATCCGTGACACATCATTGAACAGCGGAGAGATACGCTATGTCCACAGACACGCCGGTGCGCCTGGGCCTGATGGGCTTCGGGCAGACGGGGCGGCAGCTTTATGATCTCGCGTCACAGCGTGAAGACATGGATATTGTCGCGATAGCCGATATCGGCAAGCCCCAGATTCTGCATTACCTGCTGCAGTCCGAGGTCGAAAGGCCCGAGAATTATTCCCTGGATGGTAACTATCTGACCTGCCCGGGCGGTCGTTCCAGGCTGATGATTACAGACCAGCCAGCGGAAATGCCCTGGGATATTTTCGGGGTCGATCTCATAATCGATGCCACCGGTCGCTACCGCAGTGCTGCTGACATGCGCGCCCACCTCGATAACGGCGCGCCTCGCGTGCTGCTGCGCACGCTACCGCTCGACGATATCGACCGCATCGTCATACCCGGTGTCAATCCTGAGGGTATCAGCGTTGAGGATCGGATGCTGTCTGCGGGCTCACCCACCACGTCTGCTCTATGCCTGCTGCTGCAGATTCTGTCGCAGCGTTTCGTGATCGAGTGTGGCAGTGCGACAACCGTGCATGCCTACACGTCGGACCAGGCACTGCAGGACTACGCCGGCAGTGACTACCGGCGCAGCCGGTCTGCGGCGCGCAACATCATTCCCAATGGCCACGAGGCGGGGCAGTGGCTGGGCCAGATTCTGCCGCTGTTCGCCGGAAAGATTACCACCTCGACTCTCAACGTGCCCGTACAGGAGGGATGCCTGCTGGATGTGAATCTTGTTCTTGAAGACGGAAACGTCACGGCTGAAGAGGTTAACCAGGCCATGTGTGAGGCCGCGGAGGAGATGCCCGGTATCGTCGGCATCATTGATGACCCGGTGGTTTCCTCGGATGTGCTCGGCAGTAGTCTTTCCCTGCTGTTTGACGTGCAGGGGACGCTAAAGGCCGGAAACCATTTTATCAAGGCGCTTTCCTGGTATGAAACACGCGGGCACGCCGCGCGGCTTCTTGATGTCGCGAGGCTTTACAGGGATCTCGATGCGGCTGTCGCTGCGGGGGAGGTTGCCTGATGAAAAATCTGAAGGTCGCCATCAATGGCTTCGGGCGTATCGGTCGCTCGGTTTTCCGCATACTCGAGGGCGTTGACGGTATTGATGTCGTTGCCATCAATGATCTGTTCGATCACGGAGCTCTGCGCTATCTGTTGAACTACGATACCGTCATGGGCCGGTTCGATGGGTCTCTCGCACTGGAGGATGATTACATCGTCACCGACAAGAGCCGGGTCCGCATGCTCAGCGAATCACAACCTTCGGCATTGCCCTGGGGGCAGCTGGGGGTTGACGCGGTAATCGAGTCCACAGGTGCGTTTCGGACGCGCGCAAAACTGCAGCAGCACATCGACGCCGGCGCAGAACGGGTCGTGCTGACAGTGCCGGCCAAGGACGAGATCGACCTGATGGTGGTGTTGGGAGTCAATGACGAACAGCTGGATCCCTCGCACCGCATTATTTCAAATGCCAGCTGCACGACAAACTGCCTGGCGCCCATGGTCCGTGTGCTCAACGACAGCTTCGGTGTCGTCGAGGGCGTCATGAATACGGTGCACGCCTACACCAATGATCAGCGTCTGGCGGATGTGCCTCATTCGGACTGGCGCCGCAGCCGTGCAGCGGCGGAGAACATCATTCCCACTTCTACCGGGGCAGCGCAGGCGGTCGGCAAGGTGTTGCCGGAACTTGCCGGTAAACTGCACGGCATCGCCTCTCGCGTGCCGGTGTCCGATGGCTCGGTTGTCGACCTGTTTGTCAAACTTGGACGCACGGTGACGGTGGACGAGGTTCACCGTGCGGTGAAAGCGGCGTCGGAAAGTGAGTCTCTCGCCGGTATACTCCAGTACAGCGAGCGGCCACTTGTCTCCTCGGACATCATTGGCAACAGCTATTCGTCAATTTTTGATAGTGGATTCACTACGGTAACCGGCGGTCGCTATCTCCGCGTATTAAACTGGTACGACAACGAATGGGGCTATAGCTGTCGCGTCTGCGACCTGCTTGGGCGCATCCGCCAGTGGTGAGCGCTCGGCCACGAATCCTGTATTTGCAGCTCCGGTAGCGGGACCGCGTATGTCGCAAGGCTCAGACGAAAGCGGTGCCCGGGATACGCCGGTCCGGGGTGACGCCTACGCCAGCCTGCGCAGCAATGTCAGTATGCTTGGCAGTCTGCTGGGCGATGTTATTGCCTCGGCTGAAGGCGACGCTTTGCTGGCGAGTGTGGAATCGATTCGTCGCTTTTCCAGAAGCTCCCGCGACGGTGACAGCGATGATCGCGAGCGCCTGATCAATGCGCTGCATGGATTACCCGCCGAGGACATGCTTTCCGTAGCGCGGGCTTTCAGCCAATTCCTCAATCTGGCAAACATAGCCGATCAGCAGCACAGCATATCCCGAGAGATGGCCGGGCAGCTGTCGCCGACCAGCATGCTCTCCGGCATGGTCGATGAACTCCTCGCTGCCGATATCGACCGGGCGGGCATTGCGCAATCCATCGATGCACTGAAGATTGATCTGGTGCTTACCGCGCATCCCACCGAAATCATGCGCCGCACTCTTATCCACAAGCATCGTGAGATCGGTCGCTGTCTTTCTGACCTCGAGCTGAGCGGGCGAACCGATGCCGAGCGGGAGCGCCTGCAGCAGCGGCTGCGCGAGCTGATTTCCCAGATCTGGTTCGGAGAGGAATTCCGCGCCGAGCGTCCGACACCCGTTGATGAAGCCAAGTGGGGCTTTGCCGTGGTCGAGGATTCCCTGTGGAACGCGGTGCCGGAGTTTCTGCGCCGTCTTGACCGGGCGCGACACCGGGCCTGCGGCCAGGGCTTGCCCCTGAATGCCTCACCGGTGCACTTTCTTTCATGGATGGGTGGCGACCGCGATGGTAACCCGAATGTCACTGCCCGGGTCACGCAGGAGGTTCTTCTGCTGGCGCGATGGCAGGCAGCCGATCTGTACCTGCGCGATATCGAGGATCTTGTCGAGGAGCTTTCGGTAACGCGGTGTGATTCCCGTCTGCGGGCCCGCAATCCAGATGCCCGCGAACCCTACCGCGCGGAGCTGCGTAAGTTACGATCGCTGCTGCGCACGACCCTGCGTTACCTCGAGGCGATGCTCGCCGGCGAAGCACCCGCAAACCTCACGGATGACAGGTGGCTGCACGACGAGGCCCAGTTGCGCGATCCCTTGCTGTGCTGTTACGAGTCGCTCATGGCCTGCGGTATGCAGGCAATTGCGCAGAGCCGGCTGCTTGACGTGCTGCGCCGGGTTGAATGCTTCGGTATCCACCTGGTGCGGCTCGATATACGCCAGGACAGTACGCGCCATACCCAGGCTCTGTCGGAGATCACCCGTCACCTGGAACTGGGAGATTATGCAGCCTGGTCAGAACAGCAGCGCCTGGAATTTCTGGTGGCTGAGCTGTCCGGGCGTCGGCCTCTGGTGCCCGCCGCGTGGAGCAGTAGCGATGACACGCAGGAGGTATTTGATACCTTTCGCACCATAGCCGCTCAGTCACCGGCGTCGCTGGGCGGCTACGTCATCTCCATGGCGCGCGAGGCGTCGGATGTTCTTGCCGTTCATCTGCTGCTGCGCGAATTTGGCTGCCGCTTTCCGCTACCGGTGGCACCCCTCTTTGAAACGCTTGACGACCTCACCAACGCCAGTCGCGTCGTGGAGTCGCTGCTGCAGATTCCATGGTATCGCCAGCACATAGATGGCCAGCTGATGGTCATGATCGGGTATTCGGACTCCGCCAAAGACGCCGGCGTGTTCGCCGCGGCCTGGGCGCAGTATCAGGCGCAGGAAGCACTGCTGTCTGTCTGCCGCAGCAACGCCGTTGAGCTCACGCTGTTCCACGGGCGCGGCGGCACTATCGGTCGCGGTGGCGCACCGGCCTATGATGCCCTGCTTTCACAGCCGCCGGGGTCCCTGCGCAATGGCCTTCGCGTCACGGAGCAGGGGGAGATGATTCGCGCCAAGCTGGGCCTGACCTCCATCGCCGTGCGAACTCTTGCCCTGTATGCCAGCGCCATCTGCAGAACCAATCTGATCAGCCCACCGCGACCCAAACAGACATGGCGCGACAGCATGAATGCGATCGCAGAAACGTCCTGTGCGGCGTATCGTCGTGTCGTGCGCGAGCACCCCGACTTTGTTGCCTACTTTCGTCACGCGACACCCGAGCGGGAGCTTGGCAGCCTGCCCCTCGGGTCCCGCCCCGCACGCCGCGGCGGTGGTGGCGGTATCGAAAGCCTGCGTGCGATTCCCTGGATATTTGCCTGGTCCCAGAATCGACTCATGCTGCCGGCCTGGCTGGGTGCCGGCAGCGCACTGCGTCGCGCCCTGGCGGATGGACACGCGGAGACGATTGCGGAAATGGCCCGGGAGTGGCCGTTTTTTGCGACACGGCTGGCGATGCTGGAAATGGTCTTCGCCAAGGCCGACCCCGGGCTGTCGGCACACTACGATGCCAACCTGGTTCCCGAGTCACTGTGCAGTATCGGTAGCATGCTGCGCGAGGAGATGGCGGCTGACCGCGACACGGTCATGTCATTGCTTGGTGTCGAGTCACTGCTGCAGGATCAGGAATGGGTGGCAGAATCGATAGCGTTGCGCAATGTCTACACGGATCCCCTGAACTACCTTCAGGTGGAGTTGCTCGGCCGGACCCGGCAGGCAGACGATCCGCTTGCGCAGCGCGCTATGATGGTGACGATCGCCGGGATTGCTGCGGGTATGCGCAATACCGGTTGAAGTGTCTCGGTTGCGCAGCCGCTTTGCATGCCTCATGCGGTCGCAAAGCAGGTTTCCCGGTAAGATGTCACCGAGCGTTAAGTCTTTCATTACTCGTTGAGGAGAACAGCAGTGTACGAATTCAGTAAGCAGTCGCAGGCCTTCCAGGCCCGTCTGCAGGCTTTCATGCAAGAACATGTCTATCCCAACGAAGCCCGGTACGCGTCTCAGCTGCACGAATCGCCATCCCGGTTTGCAGCGATACCACTGATGGATGAACTCAAAACGCGAGCGCGTGAGGCGGGCCTGTGGAATCTTTTTGTTTCGCCCCGGCATGCCGAATACTGCGATCATGACGGCTTCAGTAACTTCGACTACGCCCCGATGGCGGAAATAATGGGCCGCGTACTGTGGTCACCGGAAGTATTCAACTGCAATGCGCCGGATACCGGGAACATGGAAGTCCTGATGAAGTACGGGGATGATGCACAGCGGGAACGCTGGTTGACGCCCCTCCTGCAGGGCGAGATTCGCTCGTCCTACGCCATGACCGAGCCCCAGGTGGCCTCTTCAGACGCGACCAATATCGAACTTCGAATTGAGC
>JBHEPQ010000330.1:0-7636 GCA_046260215.1 Chromatocurvus sp. | reverse complement strand
AAGGCCGGCCTTCCGCATCGACGCTGCGCACCAGATCCGGCGCCAGCGAAAAACCCGTCCGGGGGTTTCCCGCAGCCGGTG
This sequence comes from Chromatocurvus sp., assembly GCA_046260215.1. Lineage (GTDB taxonomy): Bacteria > Pseudomonadota > Gammaproteobacteria > Pseudomonadales > Halieaceae > Chromatocurvus. Next base: position 7,555 of record JBHEPQ010000330.1, on the reverse strand, counting down.
CCAGATCAGCTAACAGCGTTCCTCGCCATAAGGCTGCGGCGTCCGCGGCGCGGGTCAGCGGTGGCAGATCAACGCGCCATACCCGGCCCGCGTGATCGCCGGCATACAGCCGCTGCGCGAGGCCATCGGCCCCGGTCAGCACAGCAGCTGCACCCAGGGGCGCAGTGAACCGGGGGTCAGCGCTCACGAGCGTAGTCGATGACTCCTGCTGCCGCGGCCCCAGCTCCCAGAGCACATCCCCGGTGGCCAGCGCCACCAGCATCAGCCGGGTACGGCTTTGAAACGGCGGCCAGTCGATGGTCAGGCGGTCGCGTGCTGCATCCGTCACAATGGCAGCGTCAACCCGCTTTCCGTTGATGCTCAGCGTGGTACGCGCAATTCCCGCGTCAGCCGGTACCCGTCCGGCGATAACGTCCGCAGGAGAATAACGCGTTGCGACCGCTGGCTCGCTCGCCAGGGCACACTCCTGCGGCGCCGCGCCGAGCGCTAACGGAAAAATCAGCAGCGTGACTACCAGCAACGATTTTCCGCTCCATGGCCGCGCTGCTCTATCAAAACCGTAGCTCATGACCCCCCGACCTCCTTTCGCGCTTCAGAGACGTGAATTCCGACTCCGGTCCGCGCAAGAATAGCGTTTCCCGGGATGCTGACGACCCGGATATCGATTTCATAGCGCGCCGACCGGTAGCGCACCGCGCTGGAAACGGCAGCTTGTTCTACGCGATCCCGACCGCCCGGAGCCGGTTCACGCACGCGGGTCTCATAGGCCACCCGATAGCGTTCAAACCCATCCAGAATCAAGGAGCGCGACGTATCGACGCAGGACTCCGTGGTCTCGCAGACCGGTGCATCGCCGCGAGCAAGTGCCTGCTGCAGACGTGCGGTCTCCCCTGGCACAATGATCCGGACTGCGGCGTCGAGCAGCGTTCGCGCCTCTGCACGCAGGCGAACCGCGTCAGCCATGCGCGACTCTACCGCCGCCAGATCCACCGATGACAACGCGAGGTAGGTCAGCAGAAAAACGAAGACACCAGCCAGGATCAGTATTGCACCGGACTGGCGCCGCATGCCGCGACTGGCCGCATGAAGCTTACGCGGCGTCATGCACACCTGCCTGTGCCCGTATATTGTGCAGAGGCACCGTTGCAGAAAACACGCGCCGCAGATAACGATCGGGCGGAAGATTCACATCCGTGGCACCGAGCCGGAAAGCCTGTGCCTGCGGGCTGCGGTGCAATTCGCGGATACTGCGCGTCAGCAGGTAGACCCGCGCCGTGATGGCATTTGCGAGATCCGCACGTGTCGGCGAGCGCATGAGACTGTCGGCGACGCCGTCGCCATCCGAATCGATGCCGAACTCCAGCTGCAGACGTTCCACACCTTCCACCAGGCAGACACTGCGCATGGCACTGCCGAGGCGCTCGTTACACAGTACGGGGATACCATCGCCCGGCGACTGCGAATAATTCCGCAGATAAAAAATATGGCTGCGCCACTGCCACCATGTCGACGCGGCAGGCACCGTGACCGACGGATCACCGGCCGCGTCGAGAAACAGGTTCATCGCCAGCCCCGAGCCATCGCTGACCAGATACCAGCGCGACCGGGGCCGCTGGCGCAGGCCGGGCAGCGGACCGACAGCGCGGCTGGGCAGCGCAGCGGTGCGCTTGATGACCAGGGCGTCGGAGCCGTGTACAAGACGCGTCTCGGGCAGGCAACTCAGCCGTGCGCCGCTGATCAGGCGCGCCTCCCCGCCACCAAAGTCATTGATAAGCTCCAGCGGTGCACTCGGGTCGAGCACCCAGCCCGGCGCATCGCCACAATCGGGAGCGCCCGGCAGGGGCGAGGGCAGCGCCGCCAGCGCTTCGCGCCCGAAGAATCCCGACATGCGCAGCTCCCTCACCAGCAGCCCCAGTGCGTGGCGGCCATTCTCTTCCAGACGCGCGGCCTCGACCTGCCAGCGGAGCACGGACTTTCCGACCCGGTAGACCTGCAGCATGGCGGCAACGAGGAACACCGCCAGCGCGATCGACAGCAGTAACTCCACGAGCGTCAGGCCCCGCACACGCTTCACGGTGAAGTCCCCAGGGGTGCACGCAGTGTTACCTGGCGTCGGCCATCTCTGGCTTCCGCCGTGAAACAGGAAGCAGCAGCGGGCGGCACCACCCCGCGGTGGGATTCCCAGCTCACGCCCACCTGCAAGGTATTCGACTGCAGCGCCACACAGGCCCGGGGGGCGGTAAGATGCCTTTGCTCACCCAGGCTAAGCCAGTCGTCGAGGCTGTGCCGTGCCCAGGCCGCTGGCGGGCACTGTGAACCATCGAGACACGAAGCGGCCGGGTCGGGGGCAATTGCTGTCTCGCCATCCAGTGCCTGCTGATAGCGAGCGATCGACCCGGGGTCCGCCCGCACTCGCTGTAGGAGATTTTCGGCCAGCAGCAGAGCCGCTGCAGACTCGGCGGCGGAGCGCGTTACCTGTACCGCCCCCAGCTGCATTGCGGCAACCGCCATGGCGCCCAGCGAGAACACCAGCAGTGCGAGCAACAGCTCGACGAAGCTATAACCCTGCCCGCGCCTCATAACAGGCAGCTCCCCCAGTCCCGGGTCAGGCGTGGCCTGCCGACGTGATTCAGCACCAGGCTCCAGGGCGACACCCGCGCCCCCGCCGGCGGGCAGACCTGAAGCGTCATACTGCGGCGACTGCTACCGTCGGGCCAGAATGAAACGCGTTCATCAATGCGCCGTGAACCCGCCCGGTTGTAGAGCCCGAAACCGCCTGGCATGGCCTCAAAGCGCCGCAGCGGGGTATCGTCGGCGGCATCGAACGTGCCGTCGCCATCGCGATCGAGGTACACGAACCAGCCCCGATCATAGCGCTTACCGCAGCCTGCAAAGGGATCCGGGCCGGGGGCGACCGGACAGACACCCGTGCGCAGGTTATGTGAGATTGCCTGCGAGCGCGCCAGCTGCAGGCTGGACAGCAGACGGTCCGCCTCCGCCCGGGCCTGCGCGGCCTGCAGAAACCCCTGAAGACCCGGCAACGCAATCGTCAGACTGAGCGCCAGCAAGGTGCCAACAATCAGCAGTTCGATCAGGGTGACGCCGCGATTTTTCATGCCTGGCTCCCGGTTTGCGCTTCGACAGGCAAAGCCTAGAACGCGCATGCGCAGGCGCCAGCAAATGCCTGTATTTGCAGGAACAGCGTGACAAGGACTACCAGCAGCCCGCTGGATCTGTGCCGGTGGCGCCTCTACCGCCGCGCGCATCCAAAGTCAGTGTGGCGCAGCGCCGATCGTTGCTCTGGGGCGAACCGGACCCCGGCGTCGCAGTCAGCAGGAAACAGCTCGCCAGCGAGTCATCGCCGCAGGTATCCGCAGCAATGCGATAGTGCCCCTCATCGCTGGTCATGGGGTCCTCGGCGTAGCCAAGCTCAAGCAGATCGTCTGTGTAGCGCCCGGCGGCAAACCGCCACTGCTCCTGTCGACCGGCAACTTCTACCAGAGCGGCCATGGCGTCGCTGCGCCGGCTCTTGATGACGCTGGACTGGTAGGCGGGCAGCGCGACCGTCAACAGTATCGCGACGATGCCCAGCGTAATAAGCAGTTCGAGCAGGGAGAATCCACGACAGCGCCGCATGTGTTTACACCTCCGTCAACCCAGTGGTCAGGGGAGGCGGTAGCGTCAGCGCTGAGACAGGGTCTGTACACATCGGCGCCCGCGCCAGGGTCGCGGCGGATGAAAACGGGCGAATAAGGAGGCGCCCCTGGCAGGGCGCCCGGCTGAGGGGCGCCCGGCGAGGGGTGCCCGGCTGAGGGGCGCGCGCAGCGAAGGGATGCGAGGGGCGCAGGCGCGCCGTGAATCAGCTGACCTCGGTCAGTCGCAGCTCACGCGGCATGGAAAACGTCACGTCCTCGGGCCGGCCATCGAGTTCGCTGACGCTGTCGGCACCGAGTTCCCGCAGGCGCTGAACAACGTCACGCACCAGGACTTCCGGCGCTGACGCTCCCGCCGTAACCCCGATATGTGCCTTGCCCTCCAGCCAGGCCGGATCGATATCGTCGGCGCCGTCGAGCAGGTAGGCGGTTGCGCCCCTGCGCTCACCCAGCTCGCGCAGGCGGTTGGAGTTGGAGCTGTTCGGCGAACCGACCACCAGCAGCAGATCACACTCGGTCCCCAGCTGTTTCACGGCGTCCTGGCGGTTCTGCGTCGCGTAACAGATATCGTTCTTGCGTGGCCCGGTGATGTCCGGGAAACGCTCACGCAGCATGTCGATCACCCGGGCCGTATCGTCCATGGACAGGGTGGTCTGGGTAACATAGGCCAGATTCGACGGATCGCGCACCTCCAGGTTCGCCGCCTGGCCCTCATCCTCCACCAGATAGATATCGCCGCCCTGGCTACGATCGTACTGACCCATGGTGCCTTCGACTTCGGGGTGCCCGGCGTGCCCGATGAGAATGCATTCGCGCCCCTCGCTGCTGTAGCGCGACACCTCGAGGTGAACCTTGGTCACCAGCGGACAGGTGGCGTCGAAGACCTTCAGCCCACGATGCTGTGCATCCATGCGCACGGCCTGGGACACACCGTGTGCACTGAAGATGACAATGCTGTCATCCGGGACTTCATCGAGCTCATCCACGAATACCGCACCCCGGGCGCGCAGATCCTCAACCACAAACCGGTTGTGCACCACCTCGTGACGCACATAGATGGGCTTGCCAAAAACCTCCAGCGCACGGTTGACTATGTCGATGGCGCGATCAACGCCAGCACAGAAGCCGCGGGGATTTGCCAGCTGTACATCCATCAGTGCAACTCCGCCGGTTCAACCCGGTGTACAAGAACATCAAACAGAATAGTACGCCCCGCCAGCGGATGATTGAAGTCCACCGTGACCTCGCTGTCGTCCATGGCGACCACCAGTCCCGGTAGTTCGCCGCCGGCGGCATCGGCGAAGGAACAGAGCAGACCGATCTCCAGCGCCATATCATCGGCAAACTGGTCGCGAGGGATGACCTGCACGTTGTTGTCGTTGGGCTGGCCGAAGGCCTCCTCGGGCATTATCGTGAACAGCTGTCGCTGCCCGGGCTGCATGCCGATGAGGTGGCGTTCGAAACCGGGGAGCAGGCTGCCGTCGCCGATCGCGAAATCGACCGGATCACCGCCAAAATTGGTGTCGATTTCCTCACCATCCTCGAGCGTCAGGGCGAAGTTCAGGAACACTCGCGTACCCTCTCCCACATCGACCTCATTATCACTCATCTGCACACTCCATCAGGGCTTGCGATTCGTTCACCGTTATACAAAACACCGCCGCGAAACCCAAGTACCCTTTCATTGTCTGCCACTCACTGCCCGCCACTCGCTGGACCACTCATTGGCCGCTACTCACTGATCGCTGGCGCCGCGAAAGCCGTCAAACAGCAGCAGGACGGCGCCAACGCTGATGGCGGAATCGGCGATATTGAAAGTCGGAAAGAAATACCCGGCATAGTGCACCGAGACAAAGTCGACCACATGCCCGAGCAGCACGCGGTCTATCACATTGCCCAGCGCCCCCCCCAGCACCAGTGCCAGCGCTATCGCCAGCAGCCACTGCTGGCGCGGCAAACGCCAGATCCACGCCGCGAGCACCAGACTGACCACCAGCGCCAGCACCGTGAACAGCCAGCGCTGCCAGCCACCGGCCTTGCTCAGGAAGCTGAACGCCGCGCCCTCGTTGTAGTGCAGCGTCAGGTTGAACCAGGAGAACACCGGCACCGGGCGGGCGTAATCCAGCAGCGACTGTGCCAGTGCCTTGCTCCCCTGATCGAGAAGCAGCACCAGCAGCGCCAGGGCGTAGGCACCCCAGACGGCGCGGTCACGCAAAGTGGCGCTGCTCGCCGCTGCCGTCCACGTTCAGCACACAGCGCCCGCACAGGGTGGGATGCGCCGTGTGCTGGCCCACGTCGGACCCGCGGTGCCAGCAGCGTTCGCACTTGACCTTATCCGATACCCGCACCGACAGCTGCATGCCGCCGATATCCGTCTGCGTCGCATCTGCCGGCGCGTCGCTCATCGCAGCCACCACAGCGCCAGAGGTAATCAAGGCAAAACGCAGTTCGTTGCCCAGGGCTTCAAGCGTCGTGCGCAGTGCCTCATCACAATACAGCGTGACCTCGGCATCCAGCGATCCTTTCAGCCTGCCGGCGGCGCGCTGGGCCTCCATTTCGCGATTCACCGCGCCGCGCACATTCATGACCTGCTGCCAGAAGGCACGTCCCATGGCCGCATCATCCGCCAGACGCGGCAGGTCGCTCGCCCACTCCACAAGAAACACGGAGTCGGCGCGCTCTCCCGGCAGGTTTTCCCAGATTTCCTCGGCGGTAAAGCTGAGAATGGGCGCAATCCAGCGCACCAGGGCATCGGCGATGCGGTATAGCGCAGTCTGCGCGGAGCGGCGGGCGTTGCTGTCGGCCTGCGTCGTGTACTGGCGGTCCTTGATCACGTCGAGGTAGAAACCGCCGAGGTCGATGGCGCAGAAATTGTGCAGGCGGTGATAGATGGTATGGAACTGATAGCTGTCGTAAGCGGCCGTGATCTCGTCCTGCAGCAGCGCCGCACGGTCCACCGCCCAGCGATCCAGCGGCAGCATGTCGGCGGCGTCCACGGCGTGCTCGGCGGGGTCAAAACCGGCCAGGTTGGACAGCAGGAAACGCGCCGTGTTGCGGATACGCCGGTAGGCGTCCGCGGTGCGCTTGAATATCTCGTCGCTGACGGCGAGTTCACCGCGATAGTCCGAGGCCGCCACCCACAGTCGCACGATGTCGGCGCCGAGGTCATTCATGGCCTTTTTTGCGGGCAGGATATTGCCGCGGGACTTGGACATCTTGTGCCCGTCACCGTCAACGGTGAAGCCGTGGGTGAGCACCGCGCGGTACGGTGCCTCACCATAGGCGCCAACGCCGGTCAGCAGTGAGGACTGGAACCAGCCCCGATGCTGATCCGACCCCTCAAGATAGATATCCGCCGGCGAGCGCAGGCCCTCGCGACGGCGCAGAACGCAGGCATGGGTCACGCCGGAATCGAACCAGACGTCCAGCGTGTCCGTGACTTTTTCATAGTCGGCGGCCTCGTCACCCAGCACGTCGGCGGCATCGAGGTCGTACCAGGCGTCGATACCGCCGGTTTCCACCCGCAATGCCACGTACTCGATCAGCTCGATCGTGCGCGGGTGCAGCTCTGCGGTCTCGCGGTGAACGAAGAGGGCTATCGGTACGCCCCAGGTGCGCTGACGCGAGATGCACCAGTCCGGCCGGCTGGCGAGCATGCCGTCGATGCGCGCACGGCCCCACTCGGGCAGCCAGCGCACCGTGTCGACAGCGGCCAGCGCGTCGCCAAGCAGGCCATTCTGATGCATGCTGACAAACCACTGCGGCGTGGCGCGGAAGATGATCGGCGTCTTGTGGCGCCAGCAATGGGGATAGCTGTGGCGCAGGGTCTCGCTCCTGAGGAGCGCGCCCTTGGCGGCCAGCAACTCCACCAGGGGCTTTTCCACATCGCGCACGCCCATGGC
>JBHEPQ010000296.1:0-3866 GCA_046260215.1 Chromatocurvus sp. | reverse complement strand
GGTTATCGACGTCAACCTGAACGGCGTTTTTCACTGTTGCTCCGCCGTCGTACCGGGCATGCGCAGTCGTGGCGCCGGCCGCATCGTCAACGTTGCCAGCACCGCCTCGCTCAAGGGCTACCCCTTCGTCAGCGCCTATTGCGCTGCCAAGCACGGTGTTCTGGGGCTGACCCGGGCGCTCGCCCTCGAGCTGGCCAAGTACGGCGTGACCGTGAACGCTGTTTGTCCAGGCTACAGCGATACCGCCATTATCGGTAACGCGGTGGCGGCCATTGTCGACAAGACCGGGCGCACCGAAGAGGAAGCACTCAAGAGCTTTACCGACGCCAACCCCCAGGGCCGACTGATAGATCCCGGTGAAGTCGCCGATGCCGTAGTCTATCTGTGTTCTGCGGGCGCCCGCTCCATCAACGGGCACGCGCTGTCCATCAGCGGCGGCGAGACCGCCTGAGACTGCTTGACGCAAACGCTGCGCAAACACCGATACCTGACATCTGGAAGGGAGAAAATAACGGAATGCACAACACCCCGCTTGCCGATTACCAGGCCACACATTTCCAGTGGGAGGCCAATGACGGCGTGGCCACCATCACGCTGAACCGGCCCGAGCGCAAAAATCCCCTGACGTTTGACTCCTACGCTGAACTGCGCGATCTGTTCCGGGCACTGGTTTACGCCGACGATATCCATGTCGTGATCGTGCGCGGTGCCGGGGGCAACTTCTGTTCGGGGGGCGACGTGCATGAAATCATTGGCCCCCTGACCGAGATGAGCATGAGCGAGCTGCTCGCGTTCACGCGCATGACCGGCGATCTGGTGAAGGCCATGCGCGCCTGCCCGCAGCCCGTGATCAGCGCCGTGGAAGGCATCTGCGCCGGCGCCGGCGCGATTATTGCCATGAGCTCCGACCTGCGCTATGCCGCGGCTGACGCAAAAGTCGCCTTTCTCTTCAACCGCGTTGGCCTGGCCGGTTGCGATATGGGGGCCTGCGCCATCCTGCCGCGCATCATTGGACAGGGCCGCGCCAGCGAGCTGCTGTACTCGGGTCGTTCATTGAAAGCCGACGAGGGCGAGCGCTGGGGTTTCTTCAATTCGGTGAGCGAAGATCCCTGCGCCGCGGCCATGGACATGGCGCTCAGCATCTGCAACGGTCCAACCTTTGCCAATGGCATCACCAAGAACCAGCTGCAGCAGGAGTGGAACCTGTCAGTGGACCAGGCCATCGAGTCGGAAGCACAGGCCCAGGCGCTGTGCATGCAGACCGAGGACTTTCGCCGCGCCTATAACGCGTTCGTCAACAAGCAAAAGCCCGTGTTTGAGGGCAATTAAGGAACTGCCCATGAGTGACACGAGCTACCTGCACTGGCCGTTTCTCGACGACGGCCACCGGGCGCTGGCCGCCAGCGTCGACGCCTGGGCCGATGCTAACGTACCGGCGCTGGTCACCGACGAGCATCACGATCTCGATGGGACCTGCGTACGCCTGGTGCGGGCACTCAGTGAGGCGGGCATCACCCGCTACGCCGTGCCCGCCAGTGGCGGCGGCGCGCTGGAAAAACTCGACGTCAGGAGCCTGTGCCTGATCCGCGAGACCCTGGCGCGACACCACGGGCTCGCCGACTTCGCGTTTGCCATGCAGGGTCTCGGCAGTGGACCGGTGTCCCTGTTCGGCACGGCTGAACAACAGGAGCAGTATCTGCAGAGGGTCGCCGCCGGTGAAACCCTGGCTGCGTTTGCCCTGTCGGAACCGGACGCCGGCTCCGATGTTGCCGCCATGCAGTGCAGCGCCGTTGCTGACGGCGATCACTATGTCATCAACGGTGAGAAAACCTGGATCTCCAACGGCGGCATTGCCGGCTTCTACACCCTGTTTGCTCGCACCGGCGAGGCCGAGGGTGCCCGCGGCATCAGCTGCTTCGTCGTCGAGGCCGACACCCCGGGCTTCGAGATCGCCGAGCGCATCGACCTGATCGCGCCGCATCCGCTGGCGACGCTGCGCTTTACCGATTGTCGTATCCCGAAAGCCAATCTTGTCGGTGAGGCCGGTCGCGGCTTCGGTATCGCTATGGCCACACTGGATGTCTTCCGCTCCAGCGTTGCGGCTGCTGCGCTGGGTATGGCGCGGCGTGCACTGGATGAAACGCTGCGTCACGTGAGCGCACGCAAGTTGTTCGGTGGCACCCTTGCCGACCTGCAGCTCGTTCAGGGCAAACTGTCGGACATGGCCATGGGCGTGGACACCAGCGCGCTGCTGGTCTACCGCTCGGCGTGGACCAAGGACTGTGTTGCCGATCGCGTGACCCGCGAGGCAGCCATGGCCAAGCTCCACGCTACGGAATCGGCGCAGCAGGTCATCGATGCGGCGGTACAGCTGCATGGCGCCAAGGGCGTTCAATGTGGCCATATCGTGGAATCCCTGTACCGTGACATTCGCGCACTGCGCATCTACGAAGGCGCCTCCGAGGTGCAGCAGACCATCATAGCCCGGCAGACTCTGGCGCATGCCGGCGCGTAGCATACCGATAAAAATGCGCGCGCTCATCAGGAGGAGTGCGCCGACTACCAGGAGGGTGATGCCCGCTTGAGCACTGGGGCCCCGTGTGGTCTATACTCTTGAATTGATAAGGAGAAACAGCATGACAGCTAAAGAAACGATCGGGGCAATGGTCGCCGGCCTCGCAGATGGCTCCATCAGGGTAGTAGACCTGACCGCCACACTGACGCCGGAATACCCGATTATTGAACTGCCGCCCGAGTTCAACCAGGCCGCGCCCTTCAAGCAGACCGAGCTGTCGCGATACGACGACCGAGGCCCAGCCTGGTACTGGAACGACTTTACCCTGAACGAGCATACAGGCACACATTTTGATGCCCCCATCCACTGGATCAGCGGCAAGGACCTGTCGAACAACGCGGTGGACACAATCGACCCCACAGATTTCATCGCGCCTGCCTGCGTTGTCGACGTCTCCGCCGAAGTAGCCGCGAACCAGGACTTCATACTCACTCGTGCACATCTTGAGGCCTGGGAGGCAGACAATGGCAGGATACCGGCGGGATCCTGGCTGTTCATGCGCTCCGACTGGGAGAAAGTGGTTGCGCCGGACAACTTCAAGAACATGCGCGAAGACGGCGCCCACCACCCCGGGCCGGACGCCGACTGCGTGAAGTTCCTTGTGGATGAGCGCGATGTTATAGGCTTTGGCAGCGAGTGCGTCGGCACCGATCACGGCCAGGCCTTCCATTTCGACCCACCCCTGCCCTGCCATCTCTACATGCACGGCGCCGGCAAGTACGGTCTGCAGTGCATGGTCAACCTGGACCAGCTGCCCGCCACCGGCGCACTGATCTACAGCGCGCCGCTGAAGCTGCAGGAGGGGTCGGGCAGCCCGCTGCGGGTGCTTGCCGTCGTGCCTGGATGACTGCGGAAAGCCCCCCGGCCACGCGCTTCTGGGATGACATCAGTGCCGGGGAGCATTTCGTTACCGGCCAGCTCGGCATCAGCGAGGATGAGATCCTCACCTTTGCCCGGGAATTTGACCCCCAGCCCTACCACCTGGACCGTGCCGCGGCGGATGCCTCCATCTTCGGTGGGCTGTGTGCCAGTGGCTGGCAGGCAACCGCGCTCATGATGCGCCTGCTTACCTATGCTCTGCGCGAGCAGGCCATCGCTGTCACCGGCCTGTCCGGGGTTCCCGGCCTGCGTTGGCGACGGCCCGTGTTCGCCGGTGATTGCCTGTGCGCCGATATCACAGTGACCGATATCGAGGCAGCCTCGCGCCTGGCCGGATCCGGCAACGTGATGCTGGCGGTAACGGTAAACAACCAGAAGGACAAGTCCGTCATTGAGCTGGAGGCGCGTATTC
>JBHEPQ010000244.1:0-5594 GCA_046260215.1 Chromatocurvus sp. | reverse complement strand
CCACGCAAGTCGCTGGGCTTCAAATGCCCGGCTGAGTTGTTCACCCCGGATGATTTCGACTTCAAGCAGCATCATGCTGCACTTTTTGCACTTGGTCATTGAAACCGCCTCTTCTATACTTCTCCGCCGCGCTGGGCTGGGACACCCACATCTTCTTCACCTTCTACGGGCTGCTGCTGAAAAAGGAGATCCCCTCCGAGGTCAGCGCGCTGGGTAACCCGGCCATGCCGATGAAGATGCCCTTCGGGCCCAAGTGGTTCCAGAACATCGCCTGGCCGATGCCCAATCTGATCATGGCCGGCATCCCGGGGTTTGAGAAGGTCGCCACCTCCATGATGAAGAAAACCTTCAAAAACAAGGGAGTGGCTACAGTCGAGGAGCTGCGCGAGCTGTGCATCGAGGCCGACGTGAAGATGTATGCCTGCCAGATGACGGTGGACGTGTTCGGCTTCGATCACAGCGAGTTCATCGGCCACCGCATGAGCGACATGATCGAGCGTTTCGCTCCGGATGCCGACGCCGGCGCCAGGCTGGAACAGGCCGGCTACGACGAGGCCTTTGTCGATCGCGTCAAGCAGGCCGTGGGCAAGAAGGCGCTCAAGCGCAACCCGGACACCCAGATGGTGGAGGACATCGCTGCCCTCGTCTTCATCGAACACTACATGGAGGACTTCGCCGCCAAGCATCCGGAATACGACGAGGAAAAATGGATCACCATTGTCCAGCGGACCTGGCGCAAGATGTCGCCGGGGGCCCATGAGTTCGCCCTCTCCGGCGGTATCCGCCTGCCACAGGCGCTGGTCCCGCTGATCCAGAAGGCGGTGGCGGCATAGATACCAAGACGATCAATGACTATTCGCAGGCTGGAATCCTGGCCTCGGGCAACGTCTCGACCGGCTTGAAGCCCAGCGCCCCGGCCCTGTCCAGATCCGCTCCTGCGATCGTGTAGACATTGATCCGGCCGGTGGCCGCTCCGCACATGGCGGGATAGGCCCTGCCGTCCCCCGCCTGCTGGCTGCAAATGACTTCTATCCCCGCGCGGGCCAGCTGGTGCTGCATTGCCTCCAGCGACACCCCGCCTGCCTCACACTGAATTGAGCCAGTGTACTTGTACACCCTGATTGATTGCGCCTGCTGAGTATGGGCACAGCCTGCAAACAGCAGGCCGGCAACCAGAGAAACCACCGCCAGCCGGCTGCCCGCCAGATACCGCGCGCACCCGAAAAGCGATTTCATACGTACCACGCCAGGCGGATGAACAACTGCCGCGCCGGTGTGCTATAAAGCGATGTCCCCGGAATCGACAGGCCGCCGAATTCGCTGCCACGCTCGCCAAACGGGATATCGAGACCGAAATGCAGTATCCGATCCCCCCGCCATTCGTACTCGAAGCGCAGCAGCGCCACACCGCTGTGATCGTCGAGATTAACGATCCCTGTCGGCCGGGCCTTGAGTAGCGGGGTCAGGTCGATCTCGAACCCAGTGCTCAGATAATTACGGCCGAAGGTAAACACCTCGCCGCGCTCCATACGTTGAAAAAGTGCCTGATCGAGCTGCGCGAGGTCGGTCGAGCCTGTGCCGAAGCCGTTGCGGTAGTATTCGAGAAAGCCATAGGTATTGTGCCCGAACCAGGTCCAGGAGTAGTCAACATTGGCCACTGCACTGATGGCGTCGCCGCTTACCGTATCGCTCCAGAGGAGATCGACGCGTACCAGGGCGTCCCTGAGCGGGCGTGACCAGCCGAGTCCCACCACCGTCTCGTCATAGTGGTGCGCGAGCGCCACGTCGACGGACCCTGCCGCGGTCTCCGCCCGGTACTTGAGCGCGGTAGAGGCGCGCTCACCCTCGATGTCACCCATCTCATCACGGCGCATGACATAGGCCGCCTGCAGATCGCCGCTGGGGATGAGCGTCTGGCCATAGAGCATGTCCTCGCCAATCTTATATTCCGTATCGATAGTCGTTGGCGGAAACGGATTGATGAAGTCCATGGGATTGAACACCAACCCGTTGCCCCAGGTGAATACCTGGCGCCCGAGCCGGGCGAAGCCGTTGAAGTCGCTATAGCTCAGGTACATTCGATCCAGGCGATGCACGATCTCGGAGCGGCTGCCCTCGTGGAGGCGATGTTCAAGATCAAGTGCGCGTCTGTCATCCGAGGGCAGCGCCGGGTTCGCGCCCTGCGGGAGTACGCCCGCGCCGACTAATGAGGAAAGCGTGGAATAGCTGTCAGCGAATGAGGAAAGCGCGGCGAAGCGATCACCGCCTGTGGCCAGGAGCTGATCGTGTATCACCAGCCCAAACCGCCCCTGGCGGCCTTCGAGCTTGAGGCGCGCGTCGGCGGAATAGTCGAGCAAATGCTCGCCCTCCTCGACAGCCACGAGATCGTCAGACGACTGGAGCGACGCCGTCCCCTGGAACTTGAGATGGCCGCCCACGCGCCACTCGGCCGCGCTCGCCGCGCTCGCCGCGCACACAAGACCAAGCGCGACACAATCAAGAAGCGGTCGAATCCGAATCATCCACCAACCTCCCATCGTGCATGCGAACGACACGGCGCGCATGACGCAGCACCTGCGGATCATGGGTGCTGATCACGCACGTAATGCCGTGACGACCATTCAGTACTCCCAATAGCTCGATCAGGCGCTGACCGGTCGCGGAATCGAGGTTTGCCGTCGGCTCGTCGGCGAGCAGCAACTCGGGTTTGCCCGCGATCGCGCGCGCGACGGCCACGCGCTGCTGCTGCCCGCCTGACAACTCGCCCGGGCGACGTTGCTCAAGCCCGTCGAGCCCGACCTCGGCGAGCGCCTCGCGGGCAAGCGCGTGGCATTGCGCGGGGCTGACCCCGCGGAACTGGAGCACGAACTCGACGTTCTCCTGCGCGGTGAGCACCGGAATCAGGTTATAGGCCTGGAATACGAAACCGATACGGTTGAGGCGCAGCGCCGCCAGCGCGGCGCGATCCAGGCGGTCGAGCCGTTCGCCGGTGACCGTTACACAGCCGGTGCTCGGTGTGTCGAGTCCGCCGATCAGATTGAGGAGCGTTGTCTTGCCCGAGCCCGAGGGTCCGGCGAAACAGACGAACTCGCCGCGCGCGATGGCGAGATCGACATCGACCAGCGCAGGGGCCTCGATGGCACCCGAATAGGTCTTGGAAAGGGCTTGGCACTCGACTACGGTTTCCATCGTCATGTCCTGGTAATGGCTTCAACGGGCACGGCGCGCGTCGCGCGCCATGCCGGGTACAATCCGGCCGCGATCCCGACCACGAAGCCGGCAAGACCGGTCAATACGAGGTCGCGTAGATCAAAGATCAGTGGCAGCCGGGTATTGAGGCCGGCGCGCTCCGCGCCCCGCGCAAACGCCGAGACGTCGATCCCCTCACCCGATCCGACGATCGCGATCCAACCGAGCAGGCCGCCCAGGGCGATCCCGGCGGCGAGAATGAGCGCGGTCTCGCACACCACCTGCAACACAATCGCCCGCGGCGGCAACCCAAGCGCCTGGAACAGTCCAAGCTCGCGCGTGCGCTCGAACACCGCCATGAGCAGGGTGTTTACCAGGCCGATCACCATCGCCACGGCGACCACCGTGAACCAGATAAGCGTAAACCCCTGGTTCAGCTGTACGCGGCCCGCCGCCATCGGGGCGAGCTCCGGCCAGGGCGCGGCATCCAGTTCGGGAAGCTGGCGCGAAAGCGCGGCCGCAAGCGCCTCGGGCGTGACACCCGGAGCCGCCCGCAGGCTGATCTGCGTGACGTCGCCGCCGATACCGAGCAGCGCCTGCGCGGTCGCGCGACCAGTGAATACGTAGGCGATTTCAAGGTTCTTCGGATTGGCCTCGTAGATTCCAACGACGCGAAAGCCGCGGTCGGCTATGACGTTCCCCTCGCCCTGACTCATCAGCACGATGCGCCTGCCGACCGCCGTGCCCAGGCGCTCGGCCATCCTCTGGCCGATCAGCAGACCCGCATCCTCGATATCCTTCGGTCCACGGCCTTCGATCCGCGCCTCGCCGAGAAACGACAGCACCTGCTCGGCCGGCGGGTCTATACCCACCAGGGTTACGGGCATTGACCTGCGCTCGCTCGACACCACCGCCGGGACCCGAACGCGCGCGGCGTAGGCGGCGACCTGGGGCGAATCGAGTGCCGCGCGCAGCTCGGCGGCGTCGAGCGCGAAGCGGTAGCGCACCGAGGGATTGTCGCGGTAACCGGGGGCATGCAGCTGCACATCGCCAAGGAGGTTGGCGAGCGCATCATGCACCGTGCGTTCGGCGATGCCGCGCATGAACGCGGCCGTGACCACGATCGCCGCCATCCCGGCCGCAATGGCGGCAACCAGCACCAGCGTGCGTCGCGTTCGCCGCCACAGGTTACGCCACGACAGCACCAGCAGGAATCGCAGAATGGTCAGCTCTCCTATACCGCGCGCATTGCGTCAATGGGCTCGAGGCGGCGAATGCGCAATGCCGGCAGGCATGCGGCAACAAAACCGATACCGAGCACGAGCAGCGGTCCGGTAAGCAATGTTTTCGCGGTCACGACCGGGTACAGCCGCGCCGACAATCCGAAACCACGCGCAAATTCGGCCATACCGGGAATGGCGAATCCCCGTGCCAGAAAATAGCCATCGGCAAGCGCACCGAGGACGAACCCGATAGCAACTCCGAGCGTCACCAGCATGGCGGTCTCGACGACGACCAGCCATACCAGCTGGATGGGGGCAATACCGAGTGCCAGCACCACGCCAAATTCGCGCATGCGCTCCAATACCGACATCAGAAAGGTATTGAAGATGCCCAGTGTGACAACGCCGATCAAGGCCAGATAAAAGACGATACTCGCGGCGAAGTCGAGCTCGATGAGCTCGCGCGTGCCGGGGAGAATATCGTCCCATCCCAGTATGACGAGGTCGTCACGCGATGCGAGCGCGGCGCGCACCTGCGCGAGCACTCCCGCGGGATCGGCGCCGTCCGGGCCGCGCACAATGAGGGCCTGCGCGCTGTCGTCCATGGTGAACAATTGCTGAAACTCGCCCAGCGGCACCTGTGCGAGCGATCGGTCCAGATCAGGCACGCCGGAGCGAAAGACACCGACGATGAGCAGTTCGGCGGCCGCCAATGAGCCGTCGCGGCCCGTGCCCAGCATGGTCAGCCTGTCACCGATCTCCACCTCGAGGTTGCGCGCAAGCGTCGCGCCGAGCACGACTTCCGGCTCCGGGCCGTCCTGCAGGAAGCGCCCGCGCTCGATTCGTTCCGGGAGCGCGGAAACCCGGGTTTCATGGGCAAGGTTGACACCGACAAGGCTGGCCGCAAGCGTCTGGCGATCGGAGGCGAGGAGCGCAAAACCGATCGCCCGCTCCGCGATGCCATACTCGGGCAGGCGCGCGCGCAGATCATTAGCGAGGGCGCTCGAATGCGGGATATCGTGGCGCAGGATCGGCGCGCTCTGATAGTCCGGGGCCTGCACCTGCACGTGCCCGGTCAGAAGCCGCACCGCCTGGTCCACCAGCGCAACGTAGCCCCCCTGACGCAGGCTCATGCTGACGATCACCAGCGCGGTGCCGAATGCGAGTGCGGCGATGGTGAGC
>JBHEPQ010000228.1:0-8980 GCA_046260215.1 Chromatocurvus sp. | reverse complement strand
GCCAGCTGGTCGACCAGCTGGCGGGCGCGATATTCGATGGCACCGGTATCGCGCAGCGCAGACTTAAGCCTGTCCACTGCCGCATCCAGAACCGCGTGCTGTCCGCGGCAGGCATCAATCTCGGCGTACCAGGCATCCAGCACCTCCGGGCTGCGCGCCATGGCACGCAACATATCCAGCGCCTGAACATTACCCGACCCCTCCCAGATAGCGTTGATCGGTGCATCCCGATAAAGGCGGGCAAGAATGAAATCCTCAATGACCCCGTTGCCGCCCAGACATTCCATCGCCTCATAAGTAACCGTGGGCGTACGCTTGCAGATCCAGTATTTGCCGGTGGGCAGGCCGAGCCGAAGCAGCAGTTTTTCATGCTCATTGCCGCCGGGTGCAAGGCTGCGATCCAGCGCCGCGCCCATGCGCAGGGTCAGCGCCAGCGAACCCTCCACCTCGAGCTGCAGGTCAGCGAGCACGTTGCGCATGAGTGGCTGGTCCAGCAGGCGCCTGCCGAAGGCCTTGCGCCCCGCGGCATGATTGACCGCCTGGGCCACGGCCTGGCGCTGGCACGCCGTGGATCCGATCATGCAGTCAAAGCGTGTCATCGCCACCATTTCGATAATCGCCGCTACACCGCGACCTTCTTCGCCAACCATCCACCCCAGCGCTCCGCGGAGCTCTATCTCTGAAGACGCATTGGCCACGTTGCCCATTTTGTTTTTCAGGCGCTGTACCTGCAGGGGGTTCTTGCTGCCATCCGGACGCCAGCGCGGCACCAGAAAACAGCTGAGGCCACCCTCTGACTGGGCCAGCACCAGAAAGGCGTCACACATGGGCGCCGAGGTGAACCACTTGTGACCGACGAGTTCGTAGTCACCGCCCGGGGCGCCCTTGCCCAGAGCCCGCGCCCGCGTGGTGTTGGCGCGAACGTCCGAGCCACCCTGCTTCTCGGTCATCCCCATACCGATCGTCAGTGCCGATTTGTGCATATGGGGGACATTTTCGGGCTGATAGCCGCGGGCCAGAACGCCGGGCAGCCAGTTGTCGGCAATTGAGGGAGTCAGACGCAGTGTCGGTACCGCGGCAAAGGTCATGGTCATCGGGCAACCGTGACCGGATTCGACCTGCGCCTGCAGGTAGTACTGGGCCGCCCGCGCAACATGTGCGCCCTCGCGGGGACAGGTCCAGGGATCGCTGTGCAGGCCGGCCTCCAGACCCAGTCGCATCAGCCGATGGTAGGCATCGTGGTAGCGCACCTCATCAACCCGGAATCCCTGCCGGTCATGGCTATGGAACTGGGGACGGAATTCGTTGGCAAGAAATCCCCAGTTGATGACTTCGGCACTCCCGCAACGCTCACCGTGCTGCGCGAGCCGGTCCGTGGCCCAGGCCGCCGCGTAGCGCTGTACGCCTTCCTTCAGGGCGGTATCCCCGAAATAGCTGTTGTAGTCCACCAGCGGGCGCGACTGGTTGAGAACCTCGTGGGTCTCGGCCAGGTGATCCACGGTAAAGTCGGTTGCGTCTGTTGTCATATTCTTACTTCTTACCTTTTTCCGGGTTCAGGTCCGGGACCTGTCTCCGCGGGATATTAGCATTGTCGGCATAGCCTGCTAAAGTTGTAGGCTGACATCTGAGGTCCATTCCATGATTGCACGAATTGCCCGACTCATCCTGTGGTTTCTTGCCGCCCTGACGCTATTCCTTGGCCTGCGGTGGGTCGTTGAACCCGAAGCCGCGGCCTCTTCGCTCGGTATGCCACTGCTGGACGGGCTGGGCCGAAGCACCCAGATCGGCGATATCAGTGCCTTTTTCTTTGGCATCGCAGCGATGCTGATGCTCGGCCTGCAGACCGGTCGCGACAGTTGGCTGCATGCGGCTGCGATCTTTTTTGCCCTGGCTGCCATTATGCGCACCCTTGCATGGCTGCTCCACGATGCAGCTTTCGCCGGTCCGTTGATCGCTTTCGAGATTGCCCTGACCCTGGTGATATTGCTCGCTGCCCGCATGCGACGTACCCCCTGATCAGCATTGCCTGTATACCCCTCGGATGCGCTAGACTAGGTCGACCTGACAGGCACTTTACCTGCGCCGCGACAGCGCGACCCCCGGAGACGGCCCATGACCCTGATGATTATCGGATTGCTGATATTTTTCGGCACCCATTCCCTGAACATCTTTGCGCCGGACTGGCGTGAAAAACAGCTTCAGCAGCGCGGCACCATACCCTTCAAGGTCGTTTATGCGCTCGTCTCCATAGGCGGGCTCTGGCTTGCCATTGTCGGCTACGGTGAGATGCGCATGACGGCAGTACCGCTGTGGAATCCGCCCGTCGGGCTGCGGCACCTGGTTGCACTGCTGATGCTGCCCTCATTTATCCTGCTGGCAGCGGCCTACATCCCGGCAAACCACTTGAAAGCGCGACTCGGGCATCCCATGCTGATGGCGGTCAAGATCTGGGCACTCGCTCACCTGCTCGTCAACGGGCGCCTGGGCGATATTATCTTCTTTGGGGCATTCCTCGCCTGGGCGGTCGTTCTCTATATCCGTCTGAAGAAACAGGACCGTGCCCGCGGTACCGTATACCCCGCCGGCAGCATGCTCGGTACGGTTTCAAGTATAGTCGTCGGCACCGTTCTATACGTCGTATTCGCGCTGTACCTGCATATTTACGTCGCCGGTGTTTCCGCTATTGGCACAATGTAGAGCGACACTCAATGATGCAGCGTTTTTTGTTTCCTTTCCGCTGGCTGCGTCGGTATCGCGGCCTGCTGTTCATCGGCTGTTTGTGTCTCGCGCCGCAAATCTTCGCCCAGGCATTGCGCGTCGGTATGACGACCGGCGTGCCACCCCTGCACTACTACAGCGAGGGACGTCTCGTCGGGGTCGACCCGGACAGCGCGAGAACGGTGGCAGAGATCCTTTCACGCAGACTGGAAATCGTGCCGCTGCCGGCTAACCAACTGCGCCCGGCCCTGCTGGACGGCGACATCGACGTCATCATGTCGGGCCTGGTGATCGAGAATGCGGCTAACGGCAGCCTCATATTTGCAGAGCCCTATCTGCGCGCTGGACAGATGGCGATACTGCACGAAACCGCCGTTACAGGTTTCGGCCAGCCCTGGGCAATCTACAGGGAAGGCGTAAGAATCGGTGTGGAGCCCGACAGCACGGGTGAAACCTTTGCAGAACGCGAGCTGCGAGACGCACGGATCAGCCGCTTCGCCAACAAGGAAGCAGCCTTTACAGCGCTCCGGGAGCGCGATATCGACCTGTACATCCATGATGCCGCTACCAGCTGGAGCCTGGCCTCCTCCGACATGCAGACCGATCTCATCAGTCTGTATCGCCCGCTGACTGACGAACATCTGGCCTGGGCAGTGGCGCCCGACAATCCCGGACTGCTGCGCGATCTGAACCAGGCTCTCAATCTCATGCGCGCCAACGGCGCCCTGAAATACATCGTCGACCGCTGGATACCGGTCGAGGTTACAAACGCGCCATGAGGATGCCCATCAGCCTGTCGCATGTCGCCCGAGGCCCTGTCGCTGCACCCACTTTCCCGCCTCCATCACAAGCAGCATGAGGACTCCGACCATCAGGACCTGTACGCCCTGCAGGATGTTCAGCGGCCTGACGTCAAACCATGCACCAAGCCACGATACGTAGGTGAACGCCAGCTGCAGAGCAGCCACGACAAGCAGCGCGGTCCAGACAGCCGGCGTGCCCTTGACGCCGGTCATGCTCAGCGATGTCCCATAGCTGTAGCGAACGCTGAAAAGGTAGAAGATCTCCATGACAACCAGCGTATTGACCGCCATGGTGCGGGCCGTCGCCTCATCAAGGCCCTGCCCCAGTGCCCACCAGAACTGCCCGAATACACCGCTGCAGAACATCAGGGACACGAGAGCAATGCGCAGTATCAACCCGCGCGACAGAATAGGTGCGCCGGGATTTCGCGGCGGTCTCGTCAAAGTGTCTGGCTCAGTCGGCTCAAAGGCCAGCGCCATCGCCAGAGCCACCGAGCTGACCATGTTGACCCAGAGTATCTGCGCTGCCGTGATCGGCAGTGTGAGTCCCAGCAGAATGGCGAGCAGCAGGCTCAGTGACTCTCCGCCGTTGACCGGCAACAGGAAAGCGATGATTTTTCTGAGATTGTCATACACCGTGCGACCCGCCTCGACAGCACCCACGATGGTCGAGAAGTTGTCGTCCAGTAAAACCAGTTCAGAGGCCTCCTTGGCCGCTTCACTGCCTGACCGGCCCATGGCTATGCCGGCATCGGCCCGCTTCAGCGCCGGCGCATCGTTGACGCCGTCCCCGGTCATCGCGACGACATTGCCCTGTTTCTGCAGGGCAGTAACCAGACGCAGCTTGTGTTCCGGGCTGGTGCGCGCAAAAACGTCGGTATCCAGCACGGCGCGTGCCAGCGAGGTATCATCCAGCGCATTGATATCGGAGCCGGTGAGCGCGCGACCCGTGTGCAGAAGTCCTATCTGCCGTCCTATCGCCGCAGCCGTGCCGGCGTGATCGCCGGTAATCATCTTCACGCCAATACTGGCCCGGTGACAGGCCGCCACTGCCTCCAAGGCCTCGGGCCGCGGCGGGTCAATCAGTCCGACCAGCCCCTCAAAAATCAGCCCGCTCTCGACGTCATCCAGCGCCAGCGTCGTAACGCCGGGGTCCACCGGACGAGACGCCAGGGCAAGCACTCGCTGCCCGCGCGAGGCGAGTGCCTCTGATGTCGCATGCCAGTACGCACTTTCGAAGCGCCGTGTGCTGCCATCGACGGCTCGCACTTGCGTGCAGCGGTCATACAGCGTTTCAGGGGCACCCTTGACATGAATAGTGGCATGGTGGGCGTGATCATGATCAAGCGTTGCCATGAACCGGTGCCGGGTATCGAAGGGAATGGCGTCGCTGCGCACCCAGTCAGGTACCGCAGCACCCGTCGCCACGTCGACCTTACCGGCAAACGCCAGTAGTGCGCCCTCCATGGGGTCGCCTTCGGCTGTCCACATTCCCTCCCTGTGGTGCAAGGCGGCATCATTGCAGAGCGCCGCGACGCGCGCCAGAGAATCCAGAGCCGCCACTCCCATGCTGGCTGGCAATCCAATATCACCCGCGGGACTATAGCCCTCGCCATCAACAGCCACTTCGACATCATCGACGCAGGCCGTCGTCACCACCATTTCATTACGCGTCAGGGTTCCGGTCTTGTCGCTGCAGATTACCGAGACAGAGCCCAGTGTCTCGATGGCGGTCAGGCGCCGCACAATCGCACGACGCCTCGCCATGGACTGTACGCCAATCGCCAGGCTAACGGTCAGGACCGCCGGCAGTCCCTCAGGGATGGCCGCCACCGAGAGACCCACAACGGCCGTGAAAATCTCACCAAACGGCTGGCCCTGTACAAAATAACCAAGAGCCAGAATGGTCGCCGCCAGTACCAGAATGAAAACCGTAAGCCAGCGGGAAAAGCTTGCCATCTGGCGCGTCAGCGGCGTGGTCAACACCTCCACATCTGCAATCATGCTGCTGATATGACCGATCTCGGTCGCCGCACCTGTCGCCACCACCACGCCTCGTGCGGCACCCGTTGTCACCAGCGTACCGCTGTAAGCCATTCCAGTGCGGTCACCGAGCGCGAGATCCACGGCAACGGCCTCGGTGCCTTTTTCGACCGGAACGGACTCACCGGTGAGGATCGCTTCCTGGATGGACATGCCACGACAGCCGGACAGGCGCAGGTCAGCGGGCACTTTGTCCCCCGCCTCGAGCAACACGATATCGCCTGGCACCAGTTCATCACCCGGCACCGTGGTGCGCCTGCCGTCGCGCAGGACCGCGGCCCTCGGCGCCAGCATGTGCCGGATGGCGTCCATCGCCTTTTCCGCCTTGCCTTCCTGTATAACCCCGATTAGGGCGTTCAAAACCACGACGGCAAGAATCACCGCCGTATCGACCCAGTGGCCAAGCAAGGCGGTAATGGACGCCGATACCAGCAGCACGTAGATCAGCAGGTTGTGGAAATGCAGCAGAAAGCGCACGAGAATGCCATGCCGCGCGGGCTCGGGCAGGCTGTTGGGGCCGTTCTCGGCGAGGCGGCGTTCCGCCTCCTCACTGGAAAGACCCTCAGAAGATGTATTGTTGCCTGCGATTACCGCATCAATGGTCTGTGCGTGCCAGTCCGTAATCACGACGTCTGCGTGGAAATGACGCCAGGCACCAGCATTTCGTCGTGCTCCGCCATGTTCCATGGCAGGTTGCCGGGCGAAATGTGCAGGAAATGCAGATGTTTCTCGAACTGGTCCAGTATGTCGGTAATGATATCGTGCTGATCGAAGCCGAACACATCGTAAGACTGGCCGCCCCGTCGCAAAAACACTTCAGCGCGGCAATAGATATTGTCCTGTCCCTCGTCGTGCACCATTTCGGGATAGGCATAGTCGGGGAGCTGTTGCTCCAGGAGACGAATTTCATAGGTAAAATCCACCTGCGCCTCTTTTATGACCTCAAGGTAAACCCGCGAATTCACCTCGTCCGAATGCACCTCTGCCTTCCAGCCCTGCTTGGTCAACTCGCGCCGAACACGATGCATGGCTTTGCGCACCGTGGTTGCCATAAAGGTCTCGACTTCCTCTCGATCAGGGAACGTGACCAGACCGTGCAAGCGCCTGCGCCAGAGCCCGTGGCCCGATGTACCAGAGAATCGGCTTTGAACCTCCGTCTGCAGGCTGGTGTGATGATGGCCCTCGATGACCAGGGCACGCCACATGCCCAGTGCCGCCACCAGCATGATCAGAGAAAAAGGCAGCGCGCTGGCAATGGTCATGGTCTGCAGGGCGCTCAGACCACCGGCAAGCAACAGCGCAGCGGCTACCGCACCTTCAGCCGTGGCCCAGAAAATGCGCTGCCAGGCCGGCGTATTGCTCGCACCACCGGAGGCAAGCGAATCAATGACCAGAGAGCCCGAGTCAGACGAGGTCACGAAAAATGTGACGATCAGCAGCACGGTAATGAACGAAACGAAGGATGACAGCGGCAACAGTTCGTAAAGCTTGAACAGGGCCACTGCATGATCCGACTGCACATCTGCCACCAGACTGCGATAGCCCTCGTTCATGATCAGGTGCAGCGCGGTGTCGCCGAAGATGGAAAACCAGAGAAAGGTAAAGATGGACGGCACCAGCATGACACCCACGACAAACTGCCGGATTGTCCTGCCGCGGCTGATCTTGGCGATGAACAGGCCGACGAATGGCGCCCAGGCGATGGTCCAGCCGAAAATGAAAAGCGTCCAGTTCCCTATCCAGTCACCGCGGGTGTACGCCTGAAGATTGAATGTCCGCTCAATAACGTTATTCAGATAGCTACCGGTGTTCTGCAGAAAGCTTTCGAGAATGTGGATACTCGGGCCGACGATGAACACGAACAGTATCAGCGACACCGCGAGCACCATGTTGACGATGGAGAGTCGCTTTACACCCTTGTCAAGACCCGCCACCACCGAGAAAATAGCGAGCCCGGTGATCACTACGATGGCGATGATCTGCACACTGACGCTCATCGGAATCTCGGGCCACAGGTAATTGAGGCCCGCGTTGATCTGTGTCACTGACAGACCCAGCGTAGTCGCTATGCCGAACATGGTGCCTAGAATAGCGAAGACATCCACCGTATGCCCGATCGGACCGTGAATACGCTCGCCGATCAACGGATAAAGCGCAGAGCGCATGGATAACGGCAGGCCATGGCGGAATGCGAAGTAAGCGAGCACCAGACCGACCAGGCCGTAGATGGCCCAGATATGAAAACCCCAGTGGAAAAAGGCAATCTGCATCGCCTGCTGGGCCGCGTTAACCGTTTCCCCGGCACCTGCAGGTGGCGAGGAATAGTGCAGCACCGGCTCCGCCACGCCGAAGAACAGCAGGGCAATTCCGTAACCGGCGGAAAACAGCATGGCGAACCAGGCGGGAAAGCTGTATTGCGGATCCGCGTGATCGGGCCCCAGCTTGATATGACCCCAGCTCGTGAACGCGATACTGACGATGAACACCAGAAAGAAAGCCACAGACAGCATGTAGAACCAGCCAAAGGTCTGGGTGATATAGCTCAGCGTGGTGCTGAAAACCTCGCCGGCCAACCCGGGGTTGCTGATTGTGCCAACCACCAGAAGCACGATGACAACGACTGCGGGAACAAAAACGGGAATCAGGATCGTGGATGTGGCGCTGCGCGAGGCATCGGTCACCGACGGTCTCCTTTTTGTAACATTGCGAAATTACAGCATGTTGCCTCTATGCCGGGGGATAATCAAACGCAGACGGGGGTGGGCCTTATTCACGCCCCCATCAAAACGCATCACTCCTCGAGCTGAAAAGTCAGTCCGGCGTTACGCTCGAGGCGCTCGATCAGTGACTCGCCCAGGGCCGCGGCCGGCGTCCAGATGCCGCCGCCGGCCAGCTCCGGATTCTGCAGAAGGCATACCGCGCACTCGGCAATCATCTTGCTGGTCGAGCCATAGCCGGGATCCTTGTCCCCCTTCACGCTCGCTTTCAACAGGTCGCCCTGTGCCGAGGATCCGACGAAAAGCACATCATAGTATCCATTCTCGCGCTCTTCCCTGGATGGCCCCTCGCCCGGTTGCCGCGGACTTTCCGCCATCGAGTTGTCCGCTGCCACGGCCTTCGCCATTTTTTCTCCCTCGTCGCCGGGGCCCGTCAGCATCATCTCGTCGTAAGTGAAATCCTCGCTGTAGGCATGCGCCATCAGAAAATTGGAGCGATGGATGTTCTTGGTATTGATGGTCGCCATGACAAAAGGCGCGGACCAGCTGCCGAGATCGTCCTCATGCACGGGCCTGGTTCCCGGGGGCTGCTGCGGGCCGGTGAACCCCGGCGTCAGGGCAAAGGGGTCCATCAGTACCTTCACCAGCTCGGGCTGCTCTGCTGCTGCCGCCATCGTGGCCTTGAAGCTGGCGAGCGTA
>JBHEPQ010000192.1:0-7342 GCA_046260215.1 Chromatocurvus sp. | reverse complement strand
GTGCTCACACAGCCCGACCGCCCCGCAGGCCGGGGCAAGCGCCTGCAGCCGGGCCCGGTGAAGCAGTGCGCCGTCGCAGCCGGCATTCCTGTGCTGCAGCCGACATCCCTGCGTAAACCTGCATCGCGAGAGGCTCTTAAGGCACTGGCTCCGGATGTCATGGTGGTGGTCGCCTACGGCCTTATCCTGCCGGAGCCGGTCCTTAAGATACCGTTTCAGGGCTGCATCAACGTGCATGCCTCACTGCTGCCGCGCTGGCGCGGTGCAGCGCCGATACAGCGCGCCATCGAGGCGGGAGATTCACACAGCGGCGTCACTATTATGCAGATGGACACCGGCCTCGACACCGGCGACATGCTCGCCAGCGCGGGCTGTGAAATCGACGACAAAACCACTGCCGCTGCGCTGCACGACCGACTGGCCGGGCTGGGTGCACCGCTGCTGCTCTCGGTGCTCGGAGATCTGCCTGCCGCGCGCAGAAACGCCCGCCAGCAGAACGATGACGAGGCTACATACGCGGCAAAAATTGCCAAATCGGAAGCCTGCATTGACTGGTCCGCGCCGGCTTCACTGACGGCGCGGCGCGTGCGTGCCTTCAATCCGTTTCCCGTTGCCTATACCTTCGCGGGTGGGGAACGCGTCAGGCTATGGAGCGCGCGCGCTCTGGACGTCAATCACGGGAGTGCGCCCGGGACGCTTCTGGAAACGCAAAAGGGATCACTCCGGGTAGCCTGCGGCAGCGGTGTGCTGGCTGTGGATGAAATGCAGTTTCCCGGAGGCCGCGTACTGCCCATAGCCGAGCTGTTGAAGTCCCGCGGTCCCCTGCTGGCCCCGGGCCAGCGTTTCATGACCGCAGCGGGCTGAGGGGTGTCGTCGACGCGCGGGGTGCGCGCCACCGCCGCCGGCGTCATCGCACAGGTGCTGAACGGCAGCATACTCGACGGCCCCCTGGCAGGCGCACTGCCCACGGTCGCGGAGCGCGACCGGGCACTGCTCGCACAGCTGTGCTACGCCAGTCTGCGCCTGGCACCACGCCTGCAGGCGCTGCTGGGACTGCTGCTTGAAAAACCGCTGCGCGATCGCGACCGGGATATACAGGCACTCCTGATGCTGGGCCTCTATCAGCTGAGCGACAGCCGCATACCCGACCACGCCGCCGTTTCGGCAACCGTAGAGGCCACCCGCGAGCTCGGAAAGCCCTGGGCGAAGGGCCTGGTGAATGCGGTTTTACGCCGCTATCGCCGCGATCACGATATGCTGGAAACTGCACTTGAACCCGCGCCTGCCGCCGCACATCCAACCTGGCTGTACGAGGCCCTGAAGGGCGCGTGGCCCGAATGCCTGGCGTCGCTGCTGGCGGTCAACAACAGCCAGCCCCCCATGACCCTGCGTGTGAACCTGAGCCGCGGCAGCCGGCATGAGTGGATGCAACAGCTGGCTGCGGTGGATATCGGGGCCCGGGCCGGCACGCTCACCGATGCAGCGGTCTACCTGACGCAGGCGGTGGGTGTCGAGCAGCTGCCGGGCTTTGCCGAGGGCGCAGCCAGCGTTCAGGATGAGGCGGCCCAGCTCGCTGCCCGTCTGCTGGCGGCGGGCCCGGGGCATGACGTGCTGGACGCCTGCGCCGCACCGGGCGGCAAGACCTGCCATCTATTGGAGGCCGAGCCCGACCTTGGCAGTGTCACCGCCATGGATATCGACGCCGCGCGGCTGCACAGCGTGCGCGATAATCTCGACCGGCTGGGATTGCATGCCAGCCTGATACCGGGAAGTGCCACCGAGGCGGCCGTTACTCTGGCGGGAAAACGCTTCGACCGCATTCTCGTGGACGCGCCGTGCTCGGCCACCGGAGTGATTCGCCGCCACCCGGATATCAAGCTGCTGCGCAGGGCACGGGATATTCCGGGCTTCGCCGCCCGACAGCAGGATATCCTCAACGGCGTCTGGCCCTGCCTGCGCGCCGGTGGACAGCTGCTATACGTCACGTGCTCTGTCCTGCCGATGGAAAACGAAGCAGTGATTGCCGCGTTCCTTGCGCAGTGCGACAACGCAAGGGAAATCCCGCTAGTCGGCATAGGCAGCGCGCGCCTTCACGGCGTACAGGTCATGCCGCAGCAGAATGGCCCCGACGGTCTTTACTTTGCCCTGCTGGAGAAGTGCCGCTAACAAGGCATCCAGCGTCCACACGCAGGCTTACAATCGCAGCGTGAATTCTTTACTGTGCGCACACGCGGGAGTGGCGGGCGTCCGATCATGAAAATCATCATTCTTGGAGCAGGACAGGTCGGGGGCACGCTGGCCGAACACCTGGCGGGAGAAAAGAACGATATCGTCGTGGTGGATACGGACGGTGAACGCCTGCGCAATCTCAAAGACCGGCTGGACATCGCCGTGGTCAACGGCCACGCCGCCCACCCCGATGTCATCGCCAGGGCCGGTGCCGACGACGCGGAAATGATCGTCGCGGTCACCAACAGTGACGAGATCAACATGATGGCCTGCCAGATCGCGCACACGCTGTTCCATACGCCGCGCAAGATATCGCGGGTGCGGTCACCCTCCTATCTGGAGCACCAGGAAGCCCTTTTCACCCGCGAGCACGTGCCAGTGGATATTATCATTGGCCCGGAGCAGTTGATCACCGACAGCATCCGCCAGTTGATCGTCAATCCGGGCGCCCTGCAGGTGATGAATTTTGCCGACGGTCGCGTGCAACTGGTTGCGGTTCGGGCAATCCACGGCGGACCCATGCTGGGCCAGGCGCTGAGCGAGATACGCAAGCACATGCCGAAGGTGGACACACGGGTTGCGGCGATTTTCCGCCGCAACCGGGCGATCATTCCCGAAGGCGACACGGTGGTGGAGCCCGAGGACGAGGTTTTCTTCATCGCGGCGCAGGGCAATATCCGGAAGGTCATGTCAGAGCTGCGGCGCGTGGACAAGCCCTACCGCAACGTCATGATTGCCGGTGGTGGCAACATCGGCGCGCGTCTGGCCCAGACCATCGAGGGCGACTACACCGTCAAGCTGATTGAAAACAGCTATCGGCAGTGTCGCGATCTCGCAGAACAGCTGCGCCACACCCTGGTGGTGGAGGGCAGCGCCGCCGAACCGCAGCTGCTGCACGAGGAAAATATCGAGGCGATGGACGTCTTCTGCGCGCTGACGGCAAACGACGAATCCAACATCATGATGTCGATGCTGGCGAAGCGGCTCGGCGCCAAGAAAGTCATCACGCTGATCACCAATCCCGCCTATGCGGACTTGGTCGGCGACGAGATCGATATCGCCATATCACCGCAGCAGATCACCATCAGCAGCCTGCTGGCGCACGTTCGCAAAGGCGATATCAGCAGCGTGCACTCCCTGCGCCGGGGTGCGGCCGAGGCCATCGAGGTGATCGTGCGCGGCGATGCCTACTCTTCACGGGTCATCGGTCGGCAGCTGGATCAGATAAGCCTGCCTGTGGGCGTGACGATCGGCGCGATTGTGCGCGGCGACGAGGTCCTGATTGCCCACGGCAATGTGATGGTGGAGCCGAACGATCACATGATTCTGTTTCTGGTCGACAAAACAAAGCTGCCCGCGGTGGAAAAACTGTTCACCGTGGGTTTCGGGTTCTTTTCCTAGGCCGGCCCGTGCATTTTTCCATTGCCGCCAAGATACTCGGCGTGCTGCTGACGCTGTTCAGCAGCACGCTCCTGATTCCGCTGACCGTCGCTGTGGTCGGGGATGACACCACCATTACCGGTTTTGCTTATGCTTTCGCACTGACGCTTGGCAGCGGACTGGTGCTGTGGCTACCGTTTCGCTCGCGCCAGCGCGAGCTGCGCATCCGCGACGGATTCCTGGTCACCTCGCTGTTCTGGACCACACTCGGGCTTTTCGGCTCGCTGCCCCTGGCGCTGACCGATAGCCTGGGCATTGGCCCGGTGGATGCCGTGTTCGAGTCGATTTCCGGGCTCACCACGACTGGCGCCACGGTGCTCACCGAACTGGATAGCATGCCCCCGTCCATCCTGCTGTACCGGCAGCTACTGCAGTGGCTGGGTGGGATCGGGATCATCGTCATTGCCGTAGCGATCCTGCCCATGCTCGGCATCGGCGGTATGCAGCTGTATCGTACCGAAATCCCGGGGCCCTCCAAGGATAGCAAGCTGACGCCCCGCATCGCGGGTACAGCCAAAGCGCTGTTCGCTGTCTACCTTGCTCTCACCATCCTTTGCGGTGGCGCCTATTACGCGGCGGGCATGAGTGGGTTCGACGCGCTGTGCCACGCCCTGTCTACCGTGGCGATCGGCGGCTTCAGCACCCACGATGCAAGCATGGGTTTCTTCGAGAGCAACGTGATCCTGCTGATCTGCAGCCTGTTCATGCTCATTTCCGGCATCAGCTTCGGCATGCACTATATCGCCTGGAGTCGTCGCAACTTTGCCGCCTACAGCAACGATTCCGAAACGCGTTTCTACCTCAGCGCCATCGCGGTATGCACAGTCATCACCTGCGGTTTTCTGCTTGCCAGTGCCACCCTCGATGTCGAGGACAGCCTGGTGCACGGCCTGTTCCAGACCATTTCCATCGTCACAACGGCCGGGTTCGCCACGCAGGATTTCAGCATTTGGCCCCTGTTTCTGCCGATCATGCTGCTGATGTTTTCATTCATGGGCGGCTGCGTGGGATCCACCGCCGGTGGCCTCAAGGCCATGCGGCTAATGCTCATCTACAAGCAGGGTCTGCGCGAGCTGAAGCAGCTGGTTCACCCCCACGCGGTGATTCCGCTGAAAGTCGGCAACCGGCGGGTAGAGGCAAGCGTGATCAGCGCCGTGTGGAGCTTCTTCGCCGTCTATACGTTTGTGTTCATTGTGCTGATGCTGGCCGTCATGGCCACCGGTCAGGATTTTCTGACCGCATTCTCGGCCATGGCAGCCACACTCAACAACCTGGGACCGGGTCTCGGCGATGTCGCCGCCAACTATGCGAATGTCAGCAACGTCGGCAAGGGTATTCTGTGTCTCGCCATGCTGTTGGGGCGCCTTGAGATCTTCACTCTCCTGGTGCTGTTTACCCCGGCATTCTGGCGGCGCTGATCCGAAAGCCGCTCACTTCAGGCCGCGCGACTTGCGAATCATGTCGTAGGCGCCCTGTATCTCCTGCGCCCGCTCCGTTGCGACTTTCAGCATATCCTCGGGTACCCCACGGGCGATCAGCTTGTCCGGGTGGTGCTCACTCATGAGTTTGCGGTAGGTGCGCTTCAGCTGGCGGTCATCCACATCGGAGCTGACACCGAGCGCGGCGTAGGCGTCCTCAATACGCGTGCCGGACTGCACACCCGATGCCCCCTGCTCACCGTGAAAATGCTCCTGCGCCCTGGCCATATTCAGCAGCTGGTCGAGCTGCGCTTCACTGTAGCCCAGAAGGCTAGCCAGACGACCGAGAACTGCCCGCTCCGCGGACTCGAGTGTATGATCGGCGAGCGCCAGTGAGACCAGAAACAGCAGTAGCGTCTGCCTGAGACGGCGCTGACCCCGGCAGACCTGCAGAAACTCTGCAATCACGGGCTCGGGATCAAAATCGGATGCCGTCCCCTGCTTGAACAGGCGGATCGCCTGGTCACGCTGATCGCCGCTGAGGCCCATCTGCCGAAAGAGGGTTTCGGTGTGCTCGACCTCCTGCTCTGACACGCGGCCGTCCGCCTTGGCGACATGGCCCAGCAACAGAAAGCAGGTGTCAAAAAAACTCTTCTGAATGCGTGCAATCTGCTCGGGCGAGCCAGCCTGCAATGTTCGCATCAACCCGCGATCAAACGCATGGCCCAGAAGAAGGCCGATCAGCAGCCCCAGCGGCCCGGCGACTATCAGGCCAATGGCGCCGGCGACAAGCTTACCGTAGAACATGGGAATCTCCCGGTTTGAGTGTGAACGGAAAAGGCCTAGCGCGTATTGTACGGGCCGGGATGCTGCGCCGGACGCTCGCGGAAGCGCTTGTACTCCCACTGGTATTGCTCGGGACAATAGCGAACGCAGGTCTCGACACCGCGATTCATGGCCGCCAGTGAGTGTGCCATATCGCTGGAATAAATAGCGCCCTCCGCCTGTAGGTATCTGATATGGAAGCCGCCGGGCACTCGCTGCGCGAAACCAAAGACCGCCAGCGCCCCACTGCGCTGTATAACCTTGCAGGCCAGTGTGCCGGTAAAACAGGGGATGTTCATGAAGGGCACGTTGAGACCCGCGTTCAGCGCCCTCGGAACCTGGTCAGGCAGAATACCCGCGATGCCGCCCTCGCGCGCGCTGCGCACCAGCGCAGCGATGCCGCGGCCGGTGGTCGGCACCAGTCGCGCCCCGCTGCGCTCGCGGGATCGACGCAGCAGCCCGGCGAGCTCATCAATCTGCGGCGCTTCGTACAGCGATACCACAGGCCCGAGGGAGGCAAGATGCAGACCGAGCACTTCCCAGTTGCCCAGGTGGGGCGCCAGGACCACCACGCCCCGGCGACCGGCCAGCGCGCCCGATACCGCATCAGCGCCCGAAACGTCGCGAATCAGGGACTCGACATGCCGCAGGTCGCGCAGCCAGACATGTCCCATTTCGCAGGCAGCCTGGGCCGTGGCCTTGAAACTGGCCCGGGCAAGCTGTTGCCGCTGGCGCGCCGGCAATTCAGGAAACGCAAGGCTGATGTTGCGCTCTGTGATTCGCCGGCTGGCAGGTTGCAACGGCCAGACCAGTCCTGCCGTGGCCAGCCCTAGACCCCGAGCGACAGACAGCGGCAGCCAGCCACAGACAAACAACAGCAAACGCAGCGCGCGGGCCCTGGCGGAGCGTGACAAAGATGAGGAGGCGCGACGCGACATCGCCGCATATTATGCGGCCAAAAGACGCGGTATAATAGCGTCCTTTTTGCGCGGCCGGATTCCCGGCCACCGCAACGAGACTGGCAAAGGCAAGCGGACCGCTATGCAACAAACGCTAACTTTTCAGGATTTGATCCTGCGCCTGCAGGCTTTCTGGGGCAAACACGGCTGCGTTATTCTCCAGCCCCTGGACATGGAGGTTGGCGCCGGGACGTTCCATCCCGCAACGTTTCTACGCGCCCTGGGCCCGGAAAACTGGAACGCCGCTTACGTGCAACCCAGTCGTCGACCCACCGATGGACGCTACGGCGAGAATCCGAACCGGCTGCAGCACTACTACCAGTTTCAGGTGGCGATGAAGCCCTCCCCGGACAATTTTCAGGAGCTTTACCTGCAGTCACTGGCAGCGCTGGGGGTGGATATGGCGATCCACGACGTTCGCTTTGTCGAAGACAACTGGGAGTCGCCCACCCTGGGAGCCTGGGGCCTGGG
>JBHEPQ010000184.1:0-12331 GCA_046260215.1 Chromatocurvus sp. | reverse complement strand
ATCTACCGTCATGGTCAGGAGCAGTGGCATAATTACGCTGCGTGGCTGGATCCGCTGCGGCGGGCACTGGGTGAATCACTGGCGCCGCCGCTGCGCGGGTCCGGTGCGTCGTCAACCGATATTGACTAGCGGATACATTCTATGGCCGATCTTCAGAGCGATGTTCTTGTAGCGTTGCGGCGCATCATGCGGGCTACCAGTCTGCATTCCCGCAAACTCGGGAAGTCCGTTGGCCTCACCGTGCCGCAGCTGGTGGTTATCCGCGCCATCGGCAAAGAGGGTCTGGCGAGCGCTACGGAAATCGCACGTGCCGTGAGCCTGAGCCAGGCCACGGTAACCACCATCCTCAATCGCCTTCAGGACCGACAGCTGCTGACCCGCGAGCGCAGTACGCAGGATCGCCGTCGTATCAAGCTGCAGCTCACGGAGGCTGGCGAGGCGGTGCTGCTCGAGGCGCCGATGCCCCTGCAGGATACATTTTGTGCCCGGTTCGACGCCCTGCCGCAGTCGCAGCAATACCAGATCGTGGCGGCACTGACCCACGTCGCGGAGATGATGGATGCCGATACCATCGATGCAGCACCGCTGCTGTTCAGTGCCGACGTGGTTTGATGCGCTGCCGTTTCAGGCGCTATTGTTTCATGCGGTGAGGGCGTTACGCAGAAAAAAGACGGCGGCATGCATCCTGTGCGCCCTCTCTGAACGTATAGTTACACATCCCTGACACAGGTGTTGTCCCGTATGTCCGGTGCCCCCGCCAGCTCATCAGACCCACAGCAGACGCTCTGGGGCTATTTTCGCAGCATTCTTGGTCCCGATAGCTCTTTCTACTGGCTCGCATTGGTGTATGGCGTCGGCATTTCACTATTTTCGCTGGCCACGCCCCTGTCGGTGCAGATGCTGATCAATACCGTGGCCAATATCGGTCTGACAACGCCGCTGGTGGTGCTCTCGACCGGGCTGTTCCTGCTGCTGTTGTTTGCGGGCGGTCTGAATGCGATGCGCATACACCTTATGGACATATTTGGACGTCGTTTCTACTCCCGTATGGTGTCCGAGGTCGCCCTGCGTGCGATATACGCCCGTAATGCCTTCTTCGAGGACAACCGAAATGGGGCGCTGTTCAATCGCTACTTCGACATCATTATCATCATCAAGCGGGTGCCCAACCTGCTGGTCGGCGGATTCACCATTGTGCTGCAGACCGTGGTCGGCTTTGTGCTGGTGTCGTCGTACCACCCGCTGCTGCTCGCATTCAACGTGATGATAGGCCTGCTGATCTGGCTGATCTGGGCGATCTGGGGCAGGCGCGCGATTCGCAGTGCCATTGAGCTGTCTCACCGCAAACATGCCAATGCCGCCTGGCTGGAGAGCGTGGGGCGTTCCAACGATTTCTACAAGAGCGAGAGGCACATTGAGGATGTGCTGATGCGGACGGACGCAAACACGCAGTCTTATATCGATCAGCACGTGACGCACTTCCGCCATCATTTCTCACAGACCCTGGCGTTTCTGTTCATCTACGCCGCCGCCAGCGCGATGCTGCTTGGCCTCGGCGGCTGGCTGGTAATAGATGGGCAGCTGTCAATCGGGCAGCTGGTCGCGGCTGAGCTGGTGCTCTCCGTGGTGTTTTTTGGCCTGTCCCAGATGGGTATCTACCTGAGCTATTTCTACGATGTCTGCGCCGCGGTTGATGAACTGAGCCTGTTCATGCAGGTTGAGCAGGAGCAGCCACTGGGGCCGCACCGGCGCTTGTCCGGTCCGTCCAAGCTATCTTTTTTCGAGGCCCGGGTGCGGGGCGGCGGACAGTCTGTGCTGCTGCACTTCGATATTCCCGCAGGCGCGCGGGTGGCCGCCTGTTCCGCCGGTCCCGCCCAGGGGCACCTGGTGACGGAACTGCTGAAGTCGCACTCCCGACCCGAAACCGGAAGCCTGTCGCTCGCCGGTACCGATCTCCGCAGTCTTCACGCCTTTGAGATCCGACAGGAGATTATCGTCATCGATCGCCCGACGGTGGTGGAGTCCAGCCTGCGTGATTTCCTGAGCCTGAGCTCGGATGAACAGGGCGCGACGATTGACCCCGTGACCGCTGTTCGAATGGTCGGACTTGAAGCTAACGTTGCGCAGCTTCCGCAGGGGCTGGATACCGAGATCGCGTCCACCGGCTGGCCGTTGGGCATTACGGAGACCCTGCAGCTGGCCCTGGCATCGGCCATCATTGCACAGCCCCGGGTTCTGGTGCTGAGTCAGGCTTTTGATGCCGTCCCGGAGGCGGTATTGGTGTCGGCTCTCGACCGGCTGCAGAAAGAGTCACACACGACGATACTCTACTTTACCGGCAAACTGGTCGACTTCGGGTTCACGCATTTCCTGTATCTCGGGAGTGAGTCTCAGCGCCTGTATGAGGACTACGCGAGTATGTGCAGCGATCACCGGCTGGCGGCGACGCCGCTTCGGGAACCAACGGAGCATGGCTTGATGCTGCCCATGGGCCCGGCCCCGCGAGACAGCGAGGAGACGTCCTGAATGTCGTCCTCTTTCCAATACCACGCTGACAAGTTCACAACCCTGAATGCTATTCACCTGCCGCGAGTCATGCGCAGTGTCGGAATACTGATAGCGCTGGTGCTCGTTGCATTGCCGCCATTGTTGCTCTATGTACCCTGGGTGCAGACGGCGATGGGCACCGGCAGCGTCACGGCAATCAACCCCAATGACCGCATGCAGGAAATCAACGCGCTGATCCCGGGCCGTATTCAGGAATGGTTCGTGCGCGATGGCAGCCGCGTGAAAGTCGGCGATCCGATTGTGCGCATTGTCGACAATGATCCCCAGCTGCTGGAGCGTCTGCGCTCGGAGCGCTCACAGGTGGTAGCGCAGCTCACCGCGGCCGAGACTGCGCTGGAGATAGCGCAGATAGACCGACGACGCACCGAGGAGCTGTTCAACGAGGGCCTCGCTGCGCGTCGCGATCTCGAGCAGACGCGAATCCGCATCGAGGAACTGCGTTCCCAGGTCGCGGCGGCCTCGGCGGAGGTGAGCCGCGTGGATGTGCGCCTGTCGCGTCAGTCCATGCAGATCGTGAGGGCGCCGCGCAATGGTATCATTCTGCGGGTCAACGCGGGGGATGCCGCAACGCTGGTGTCTGCGGGCCAGGTCGTGGCGACTTTTGTGCCCGATGATGTAGAGCGCGCCGTCGAGCTGTTCGTAGATGGCCGCGATGTGTCCCTGTTGCGCGATGGTGCACCGGTGCGGCTGCAGTTCGAGGGTTGGCCGGTCGTCCAGGTCAGCGGCTGGCCATCAAAAGCGGTGGGCACCTTCGGTGGGCGGGTGGTGGCTATCGACCCGTCTGCCCAGGCCAATGGTCGTTTTCGTGTGCTCGTCGAGCCGGACAGGGACGATGAGCACGCCTGGCCGGACCGTCGTTATGTGCGCTTCGGCGCCAAAGTGCGTGGCTGGGTGCTGCTCGACGAGGTCTCGCTGGGCTACGAGTTCTGGCGACTCATGAACAATTTCCCGCCTAACTTCCCGGTGGACGGTCAGCCGGCGACTACGGGGGGTGCCTGATGACGCGTTACGTCACGCTGCTGCTGGGCTGTCTCCTGTGTTCGGCGCCGCAGGCGCAGGAGGAAGTCGCGCAACGGCCGCTGCAGCCTGAGGAGGTTCTGGCATCGTCTGCGGCGCATTTCCCCGGGATCCTGCAGGGCCTGGCGCAGCGACGCGTCGCCGAGGGTCGGGTCACGGAGGCCCGGGGCGCCTTCGACCTGGTATTCTCCGCCGACAGTTTCGGCCGCGTCGACGGCTTCTATGACGGCACAGTGGTCGAGGGCGTTGCGCGCAAACCTCTGCGGCCCCTGGGCGCCAGCATCTATAGCAAGTACAGCGTCTCCGACGGCAAGTTTCCGGTTTACGAAGACCAGTATTTCACCAACAACGGCGGTGATCTCAAGGTCGGTGTTCTGTTCAGCCTGCTTCGCGATCGCAACATCGACGCTCGCCGCTTTGCCGAGACCGACAGTGAACTCGCACTGCGCCAGGCTGATCTCGAATTGCTGCTGACCCGTGTGGGTGTGCAGCAGCGCGCACTGGCGGCGTACTGGCAGTGGATCGCCACCGGGCAGCAGCTGGCGGTTTATCGGGACCTGCTGGAGATCGCCGAGAAGCGGGAACGGGCGCTGAAGACAGAGGTGCGCACCGGGCGTCGGGCCGAGATTTTCCTCACCGAGAACCGGCAGAACATTACCCGTAGACAGACCCTGGTGACCCGGGCAGAGCGCGACTTCCGCGTTGCGGCAAACCGTCTCGCGCTCTACTATCGTGACGGTCAGGGGCAGCCACGCACACCGGATGCGTCCCGCCTGCCTGCCGGCGGCGTGCGCGAACCGGATGCGGACGCCGTGCAGATTCTGGCGCCTGATGTGGACGCCATTATGGCGATACGTCCGGAACTCAACATCCTGGAAACGGCGATGCGCAGGGCGGCGCGGAAGGTGGAACTGTCCGAAAACGACCTGCTGCCGCGCGTGGACCTGAGTTTCGAGCTGGCGGAGCCCTTCGGCAGTATTGGCGAGGGTGGCGTTTCCCGCGACACCCGGGATGCGATTGTGGGTCTCACCTTCTCGGTGCCATTGGAACAGCGTGGGGCCAGGGGGCGACTTTCCCAGGCGCAATCGCGGCTGCAGGCGCTGAAGCAGGAACGCCGACAGCTTGAGGACCGTATCGAGATGGAACTGCGCAATATTCTGCTGGAGTTGAATGTGGCCCGGCGCCTCATGCAGCTGGCGGCGCTTGAGGTGGAGCAGGCCGCTACCATGCGGCGGGCGGAGCAGCGACGTTTCGAGCAGGGCGCGAGTGATTTTTTTCTTGTCAACGTGCGTGAGGAAACGGCGGCAGATGCGCGCGTGCGCTACTATGATGCGTATCGCGCTACCCAGCTGGCCCGTGCCGGATTTCACGCTGCGACGGTCAATCTGGCACGCCTGGGCATAGCGCAATAGCCGGCATTATTCACGTCGCTCGCGGTGGATTCCGAGTGATGAAACGGCTGAACAGTCACCGTTGCGGTGTGTATAATGTCAGAGGACAAGGTAGGAATTTAGAGCTAGAGCAACGCACTGGTCAGTTGCCCACGGCAGCACAGAATGCCGTTACATAGATACCACTTACAAATACAGCAGCTACAAATACAGCAGCTACAAAGACAAAGGATGGATGATGCAGGCGATGACGAGAATGACGATGGTGGCGCCGCTGCTCCTGGTACTCGGCGCGTGCGGTAGCCTGACAGAAAGACAGATGGAAAATTGTGTCGTGGGCCTGGCAACGGCCGGGGGCGCCATCGGTGGCGCCAGCTCCGGCGGCAGCGGAATTCTTCCCGGTGCAGCCCTTGGTACAGGCGTCTCGGCATTCGTCTGTGCTGAGGGGGCGGAGGCACCGGCGCCACGTGACAATCTGCCGGTAGACAGTGATGGTGATGGCGTCGACGACGACCGTGACCGTTGCCCGCGAACTCCCGCGGGCGTTGACGTCGACGTTCGTGGTTGCCCGCTTGACAGTGATCGCGACGGTGTCGCCGACCATCTGGACCAGTGTGCAGGCACGCCGATGGATGTCACGGTCGATGCAAGCGGCTGCCCGGTAAAAGACGAAGTTGTCCTGACGATCAACCGTCTGGGCTTTGCCTTTGACAGCGCGGAGCTGGACAGGTCATCGAAAGCGGCCCTCGATCGCGCCGTTGACGTGATCAAGTCACACAGCGAGAAGGTCGATCTTGAGGTTGTGGGCCACACCGACAGCCGTGGTGAGGAGGCCTACAACCAGAAGCTATCCGAGCGCCGCGCCGCCGCCGCTGTCGACTACCTGGTATCCAAAGGCGTGCGCCGCAGCAGCCTCAGCGCTTCCGGCAAGGGCGAGGCTGAGCCGATCGAGAGCAACGCCACCGAGGAGGGGCGTGCCCTCAACCGTCGTGTGGAACTGGTGGTTCAGTAGGGCGGGCGTCTCCAGCGGCGGCGTCGCGGTGCCGCCGCTGGTCTCCGGGCCGTTTGTGTCGGGACTCCTCGCGCTGATCCTCTGTCCGGCCCTTGGGGTAGCGGACACCACGGTTTATCGTTCGGTGGGAGATGATGGCGTCGTCGTCTTCAGTGACCAGGGCGAGGCGTCCGACCCTGGCACCGAGGTGCTGAACATCCCTGTGAGTACAGTGCAGGTAGATGCACAGGCGCGTCTAAAGGAATTGCGGGCCACCAACAACAGCCTCGAGCGGGCTCGCCGCGCACGCGAGAGGGCGCGTGCGACCTCTTCCTCTGCTGCACCGACAGTACGTTACACAGCACCGCCAGACGGCAGGCGCGCCGGGTCGCCTACGCCACAGAGCGAATACCCCGTTCGGCCTTACCTATGGCCACGCAATTTTTACCGGGGTCCGGTGCGGCCACAATCCGTGCCCCCCGGTCGCGTGCCGCCCGATCGCGTGCCGCCCGGCTTTAAGGTCATTCAGCCGGGGAACCAGCAGCTGATGCGGCCTGTTGTGTCTTCTCGCGACTGATGCAGCGGTCAGCCGCTGGAGAGGCCGGGTCCCGCGGGTAACGAGCGACCGGCACAAGCTCTTATTCAATGGCGCTCTGTGTCAGCGGCGTTCTGCGTCAGCGGTAGGTACAGCGCCTGTGTATAGACTGTAGCCGCTCGACCCCATTCGAAGCGTTCCGCGGCCGCCGCCTCACGGATCCGGCGATAGTCCTGCGGCTGGGTGATCAGGCATGCAAACGCCTGTTTGAATCGCTTGAGCAAAGCCTGTGCTGCAGGCGTTTCGGCGTCTCCGGCGAATATAAACCCTGTTTTACCGTCGGTAACCGTATCCACCAGGCCGCCCACCGCGTTAACCAGGCAGGGTTGCCCTGAGCGCATCGCGAGCATCTGGCTTATACCACAGGGCTCAAAGGTGCTGGGCATCAGGAACAGGTCGCCCGTCGCATACAGCGCATCGGACAGCGCATCAGAGTAGCCGCAGAAAAACAGCAGATTGCTCCGTTCACCGGCGAGCCGTGCCAGGGTCATTTCCAGGCCCGGGTTGCCATTGCCCAGCATCATGCAGAGTCCGTGATCGCCGAGATCATCCAGGAGGTGTTCGAGGCAAAGACGGCCATCGGGCATAGCGGTGCACAACAAGCCGAGTTTCTGGTCGGTCAGGCGGCCCACCGAGGTCAACAGCACCTGAGGGTGCGGGGCATCGCCCGTCCGGTCGAGCAGATGCTCCAGGCGGTGCAGCGCCAGTAGATGGGCGCTTTGCACGTAGCGCTCCCCGGTCATCCAGCGCAGGACATCATTGCGCGCCTGCGCCAGCATCTCGGCATAGGCCGGGACGGGTGTGGGCAAGGAGGTGTAGTCGCAGCCATTCAGGATGCCTTTCAGTCGACCCTCATCCCGCGCCAGGCCGAGGTCGGGCTGCAGGCCGCAGCCAAAGTCGCTGTCCTCGCTGCATATCTCATCGGCATACCGGGGGGATACGGCATGTACGCATGCGCTGAGATTGATAGCGGCCCGTACGGGATTGAAGCAGTCACTATAGCGCGGGTCGATCGCCCCAGGGGGTATGCGTTCGAGATCCGGAAACCAGGACAGCAGCGCGGAATTATCACCTCGCAGGGGGCGGATGCCCTGCAGTGCCAGGTTGTGAATGGTGTACACGAGAGGGATATCGCGTAGTGCTGCGTAGTCCGGCTCGACGCTGAGCAGCAGCGCGAACAGTGCACTGTGCCAGTCG
Source organism: Chromatocurvus sp. (assembly GCA_046260215.1). Taxonomy (GTDB): domain Bacteria; phylum Pseudomonadota; class Gammaproteobacteria; order Pseudomonadales; family Halieaceae; genus Chromatocurvus. The sequence continues at coordinate 4,572 of JBHEPQ010000184.1, read as the reverse complement.
TGCAGGTGGACCACATCGGGCCGCGGTATGGCCCGATCCCGGATAGCTGAGGCGGCCGCTGCGCAGAACAGGGCAAAACGGCTGGCATCGGTGGCGAAGGGCCTGTCCGGCCCATCGTCGACGTAGATGCGTCCTGGGCCATTGCTGCTGAACAGCGGATGTTCCAGCGCCAGGCAGTCAACGCCGGCGGTTTCGCTGTGCGCGGGCACGCGGTGCAGCGTAACGCTCTCGCGGTTGCCCCGGAATTGTGTGTACAGCGTGCCGATCTGCGTCGCGCCGGGCAGGACACTGAAGTGCCCGTAGCCGGGGGTGATGATGCTGACCGTATGCCCGAGCGCGGCGAGCGCCCGGGGAGCATCGCGGATTACATCGCCTATGCCGCCGACTTTGCCGCCGGGCAAAGCGCCGTTCTCGGATGCCAGCATCAGAATATCGAGCGCCTTGTCAGGCCTTGGTTGCGACACCGCAGGCACCCTCAGGTGATGACGTCCGGCCCGGTGCGACCGGTGCGGGCGCCGATGCCGGCAATCTCGTCTGCGGCCCTGAGCAGGCTGGCCAATCCGCGCTGTGTATCGACTTCCAGCAGCGAGGGGTCGAGCTGGAAGCGGTCGCAGTAAACGCGCAGGGTGGCGCCGTCGGTTCCGGTGCCGGATAGCCGGTAAACGATGCGCGCGTCGTCATCGAAAAACACGCGAATGCCCTGGCCCTCACTGATGCTGCCGTCCACCGGGTCCGTGTAGCGGAAATCGTCGGCGGCGCTCACGGTATGTCCGGCGAATGCCTGCCCCACCAGCGATGCCAGGCTGTCCCGCAGGCCCTGCATGAGCTCGCCGGCGAGCGTGGCGTCCAGATTCTCGTAATCGTGCCGGGTAAAGAAATCGCGGCCATACTGCCGCCAGTGCTCGCGTACGATGGCGTGGGCAGGCTGTTTACGCGCAGCCATGATGTTCAGCCAGAAGAGAACCGCCCAGAGTCCGTCTTTCTCGCGTACGTGGCTGGAGCCCGTACCGAAGCTCTCCTCACCACACAGGGTGATCATGTTGGCGTCCATCAGATTACCGAAGAATTTCCAGCCCGTCGGCGTTTCATGGCAGTCGAAGCCCTTCGCTGCCGCCACCCGGTCGACGGCGCGGCTGGTCGGCATGGAGCGCGCCACGCCCACAAGGCGACTGCTGTAGCCAGGCACCAGATACGCGTTGGCTGCCAACACGGCGAGGGAATCGCAGGGGTTGATATAAAAGCCCTTGCCGAGAACCATGTTGCGATCACCGTCGCCGTCGGAGGCGGCGCCAAAATCCGGCGGGTCGTCGCCATTCATGCGCGCGACAAGTTCGCGGGCATGGGCGAGATTCGGATCCGGGTGGCCACCCCCGAAATCCTCGCGGGGATCGCCGTTGATCACCGTGCCCGCGGGTGCGCCGAGGCGCTGTTCAAGAATCTCCCTGGCATAGGGCCCCGTGACCGCGTGCATCGCGTCAAAGCAGACGTGGAAGCGTCCGTTGCCGAGCAGTTTGCCGATGGCGGGGAAGTCGAAAATCGAGGCCAGGAGATCGGCATAGTCGCTGACCGGGTCGACGACGTCGACCACCATATTCCCGAGCATCAGGCTGCCGTCGTGGTCGATGTCGACGCAGCGCGCATCCAGCGTCAGGTGGTGATCAATGTGTTGCGTGTGCTCGTGGATGCGCGCGGTGACGGTTTCGCTCGCCGGGCCGCCGTTGCCGCCGTTGAACTTGATACCGAAATCCGCGTCGGGCCCGCCGGGGTTGTGGCTGGCCGAGAGTATGATGCCGCCGCTGCTGCCGTGTCTGCGGATCAGGCATGAAGCGGCGGGCGTGGACAGCAGGCCACCTCGCCCGACGATGGCATGGCTGAAACCGTTGGCCGCCGCCATGCGAAGGATGCGCTGCAGCGCCTCACGGTTGTAGTAGCGACCGTCCCCGCCAATCACCAGCGACTGGCGTTGCCCCGGATCCAGGGCGTTGAAAATCGACTGGACGAAGTTCTCCAGGTAGCCGGGCTGCTGGAATTCGGCAACCTTTTTGCGCAGCCCCGAGGTGCCCGGTTTCTGGTCTGCGAAAGGCTGGGTTTCGATGCGTATTACTGACATTTGCGATCTATCCATAGTGTTCATGCGGATCCCTCTGCCATCCCCAGCATGCCGCGCGTAATCAGTACGACGCCGCCGGTGCTGACGCGAAATCCATTTTCCCTGTCCTCATCATGATCAAAACCGATGCGCATGCCCGCCGGGATGATACAGCCGCGGTCCACGATGGCGTTGCGCATCTGTACGTTCCGTCCCACTTCCGCATCGGGCAGGATCACGGAGGCGTGCACGTTCGAGAACGAGTGGAGCCGCGCGTTGGAGAAGATCACGGATCCGCTCACGTGACAGCCGGATACGATAACGCCGCCGGCAACCATGGAATCGAGCGCCTCGCCCCGTCGATCGTCATGATCCAGGACAAACTTGGCGGGCGGCAGCTGCTCCTGGTACGTCCAGAGAGGCCACTCGCGTTCGTACAGGTTAAGCTGTGGCGTGGTCGATACCAGCTCCATGTTGGCCTGCCAGTAAGAGTCAAGCGTACCGACATCGCGCCAGTAGGCCTTGTCACCTGTCCGCGAGTCACGAAATGAGTGCGCGTGCACATGGCAGCATTCTAACATGGCGGGAATGACATCGTGGCCAAAGTCACGCGTCGAATCGGCGACCGCGGCGTCCTTAATCAGCTGTCTGTGCAGACATTGGGTGTTGAAGATGTAGTTGCCCATGGAGGCCAGGCACATGCCCGGCTTTCCCGGGATCTCGGCCGGCTGGGCGGGCTTTTCTGCAAAACCGACAACGCGTCCGCTGGCGTCAATCTGCATGACCCCGAAGGTGTTCGCCGCTTCTGCGACGGGGACTTCGAGGCAGCACACCGTCATGTCGGCGCCGGACTCGACGTGCCCTGCCAGCATGGGACCGTAGTCCATCTTGTAAATGTGGTCGCCGGATAGAATAAGAACGTATTCGGACTGCTGCGAACGAATGATATCAAGATTCTGGTACACGGCGTCGGCGGTGCCCTGATACCAGTCCTCGGAGAATCGCTGGGAGGCTGGCAGAACTTCCACAAATTCCCCGAGCTCCTTGCGGAAATGGCTCCAGCCGCGCATCAGGTGCCGGATCAGCGAGTAGGCCTTGTACTGCGTGAGCACCCCGATCTGGCGAATGCCCGAGTTGACGCAGTTGGACAGCGGAAAATCGATAATGCGGTATTTGCCACCAAAATACAGCGCCGGCTTGGCGCGCCAGTTGGTCAGCTCATACAGGCGGGAGCCCCGACCCCCGGCGAGTACCAGTGCCAGGGTGTCACGGGTCAGCCGGCTGACGTAGCGGGGGTTTTTGTCATCCATGCGTCACGCCCTTTCTCTGTTGACTGTCACCAGTGGCCCTTGCGGAACCATATATCGTTCGCGTATTCACGGATGGTGCGGTCGCTGGAAAAGCCACCGCTCGCTGCGGTGTTCGCGATGCTTTTGCGCACCCAGCCCTCGCGGTCGGCGTAGGCGCGGTCCACGGCCAGCTGTGCATCGATGTAGGTGCGAAAGTCGGCCGCCGTCATCCACAGGTCGTGGCGATCGCGGATGCTCCCGATAATCGTAGCGAACAGTCCCGGTTCGAGCATGTTGAAATGCCCGCTTTCCAATAGCTGCATAACGCGGCTGAAGTCGATGTCACCCTCGATCAGGGCCGTCGGATCAATCTCCCCGCGCCGGGACTGTACCTGTTCTGCATCGAGGCCGAAGAGAAAAAAATTCTCCTCGCCGACGGCGTCGCGAATCTCGATATTTGCACCATCCAGCGTACCGATTGTCACTGCGCCGTTCATCATGAATTTCATGTTGCCGGTGCCGGAGGCTTCCTTGCCAGCGGTGGATAACTGCTCGGAAAGATCGGCGCCCGGGCAGATAACCTCCATTGTGGAGACCTTGTAGTCGGGCAGGAAGGCCACGCGCAGCCAGGGCTGCAGGCGCAGGTCGCGGTTGATCACGGCGGCGACGTTGTTGATCAATTTGATGATGAGCTTGGCCATGGCATAGCCGGGCGCCGCCTTGCCGCCGATCAGAATGCAGCGCGGCTGCAAACCCTCGGTATCGCCGCGCAGCACCCGCTCGTAGCGGTAGATGATGTGCAGGACGTTCAGCAGCTGGCGCTTGTACTCGTGAATGCGTTTGACCTGGACATCAAACAGCATGTCCGGCTGGAACTCGATGCCGCAGCGCTCATGCACCAGCTCGGCCAGGCGCAGCTTGTTGGCGTGTTTTACGCCGGCAAAGCGCTCGCGGAAGGCCGCGTCATCCGCGCTTTTGCCGAGGCCCGCCAGTTCGTCGAGATGGCAGAGCCAGCCCTCGCCCAGGGTGTCGTTGAGCAGCTGTTTCAACCCGGGGTTGCAGTGACCCAGCCAGCGTCGTGGCGTCACGCCGTTGGTTTTGTTGTTGAAGCGCTCGGGCGAGAATTCGAAAAAGTCGCGGAACAGCCCATCGGTCAGCAATCGGGTATGCAGCGCGGCGACACCGTTGACCGAG